>NZFT01000084.1 GCA_002690755.1 Phycisphaerae bacterium | reverse complement strand
CCGGAGCTCGAGGCGGCGATCACCGCATTCCACCGGCTCGAGCGATCGGGAAGCATCGAGACGCCCGACTCGATCCGCCGGGCGGCCGCGAAACTCGCCCGCCGTGGCTTCGACGCCGACACGATCCGGTCTGCGCTGCGAGCATGTGGTGTCGACGACGGTCCGCTCGACGACGATTGGATGCCCGAAGACGCCCATTGACCCGGACGAGGCTCGCCATGAACACCACCACCATGGAACACCTGAACGACATGCCCGACCCGAACCCCATGCAGACCCGCAGACCCGCGATCTTCCGACACGTTCTCATCGGGATCACCGCCGGCATCACGCTGGGTGGCTGCGCCGCCCCCACCGCCACGGTGCGGACCGTCGACGATCCCCCGATGGCGTCGAAGCCGTCCGAAGACCCCTGGCAAGCCTCGCTCGAAGCCGACTTCGACCGAAGCGACTGGCCACCGATCCGGTTCGAGATTCCGCTGGCCTCCGTGCCCTGCAATCCGACCTACGCCACCCCGGTCGTCCCGGACGACGGGGCAGCGGGTCGACTGAAGGAGACCGGCGCCTTCCCGACGATCGACACCGCGATGTCCATCGGGACGGATCGAGCCACGATCCGTCGAGCGGCCGTGACGGAACCGTTCGTCGCCGCGTTCGATCTCGTCGCGTCCCCGTTCCGCATGATCGGCGCACCGCCGGATTCGACGGTTCTCGAACCGAACGGCGACTGGATCCTGCTTCCGGGGTGCGAACCACGCGCCGTGACGTCCCCCGAACCCTCCATGCCCGAGAACACCGACGATGCGGAGACGACCACCGATCCGTCGTCGACCGACGCCCCCATGACGGCCGGCGGGAAGGACACCGCCCCGACCACCACCGGGGATTCCGCCAGGTGGACGATCCGCCCGGTGTTCGATCGCCCCGCGGACGCCACGACCCGACCGGAGACCGACGAATGAGCACCAGTCATCCATGGGAGATCACCCCCGACGAGCTGCGGACCCTCCGTGAAGGTGATGGATCACCACTCGTCATCGACTGCCGCGAAACCGTGGAGGTCGAGACCGCCTCGATCGACCGCACCAGCCATGTTCCGATGGGTGAGATCAAGTCGCGTCTGCCCGAGTTGGAGGCGCACGCGGACGACCTCGTCGTGGTGCTCTGTCACCACGGAATGCGCAGTCTTCAAGTCGTCGGATTCCTCCGCGAACAGGGATTCGCGGACGCCCGCTCACTTGCCGGCGGCATCGATCGATGGTCGATCGAAATCGATGGAAGCGTGCCCCGGTACTGAAGCGACGGCCGCCCGAACCCATCGACGGCCCCCCGAGGAAATCCATGCTTCGACAGCGATTGATCACCGGCCCGATCCTGATCGGCTTTCTCATCCTGCTGGTCTGGCTCGATGCGGCAGGTCTCGCCGGATCCCACCCCGGCACCGTCTTCGCCGTCGCCTTCGCGATGCTGATCCCGATCGCGGCGCGGGAGGCCGCCACCCTGGTCCGCAACTGCGGGACGCGATGCCCCGATTCCCTCGCGATCATCGCCGCGCTGGCGATGTACTTCGCCGGCTTCGCCGCGTCGAGAATCACCGATCCCACCCTGGCGATCGGGGTGGCGATGATGGGACCGGTCATCGGATTCGGCGTGGCGATGATCGGCCTCGCATCGAGCCGGAGCATTCCGGGCGCGTTCGTCGGTGCGGCCGCGATCGCCGGGATCGCCATCTGGACCGGACTCCTCCCCGTGTTCTGGCTGCTCGCGATCGAAGTTCACGGAGCATGGCTCGTGGCGGGCCTCGTGCTCGTGGTGAAGGCAGGCGACATCGGTGCCTACTTCACCGGCATGTGCTTCGGGCGTCGAAAGATGATCGAATGGCTCAGCCCCAAGAAGACGATCGAAGGGGGCCTGGGCGGACTTGCGTTCGCCGCCCTCGTCGGTGCCGGAGTCGCCATCCTCTCCGGAGGCGGCCCCCCCGAGGCCGAACTGGACCTGCTGGCCGGGATCATCGGCGGAATCGTGCTCGCGATCGTCGGCGCGGGCGGCGACCTCCTCGAAAGCCTCCTGAAACGGGCCGCCGGTGCGAAGGACAGTGGCTCCGTGCTCCCGGGAATGGGAGGCGTCCTCGACGTCCTCGATTCCCCCCTCGTCGCCGGCCCGGTCGCCTGGATCGTCCTTCGGCTGGGCACCGGTGGCTGACCGGACGGCCCGACCGGTTTCCCACCGCCCGGAAAACGCCAGAATGGCCCGCCGAGGGGTGCTACCATCTTCCAGATGACCCTTACCGAAGATCTCATGTCGTTGTACCGGGTGGACAGTCAGCTGAGGGGCCTGCGATCGCGGGTCGAGAACGCGAGCGACCTGCTCGCGGCCCGAACGCGAAAACTGCAGAAGCTCACCGCGGAACACGACGAAAAGACCTCCCAGCTCCGGCAGCTGCAGGCCCAGCTCGCGAATCTCGAAGGCGAGTCCTCCGACTTCAAGGATCGGATCGAGAAACTTCGAAGCGAACTGAATGCGTCGACCAACGACAAGCAGTATCGCGCCATCCTCGCGGAGATGAAGTCGCTGGAGGCGCTCCGCGACGAGATCGAGACCACCCAGCTCGGCGAAATGGAGAAGATCGAACGTGCGGAGGCCGAGGCGAACGCGATGGCGGACTCGGTCTCGAACCAGTCCCGACTCTGCGAAGCCGCTCGAACCGAACACGAGGAATGCGCCAACGCGGTGGGTGAACGGGTCGACGAACTCGAGGTCGAGCGGACCACCGCCGCGGCACGAATGCCCGACGCGGTGCTGAAGATCTTCGAAGAGGTCGCCGAGGTCAACGACGGCGAGACCCTCGCNCCCGTCATCGAACTGAGCAAGAAGGATCGCGACTACACCTGCGGCGCATGCCACGTCACGCTCCCGTATCACCTCGTCGTGAATCTCCATTCGAACGACACCGGCATCCAGCAGTGTCCGAACTGCGACCGGATCCTCTACCTCGAGCCCGCCGAAGCCGAAGTCTGATCGCTTCCGGAAGGTTCGAGGCATGGATGCGAAGACGACGGCCGCGGGCCCGGATGACCCCGGACGCGGTCAGGCGAACCCGAGTCCTTCGAGATCGTCCTCATCAAGCCCGAAATGGTGGCCGAGTTCATGCAGCAGCGTGATCCGGATCTCCTCCCGGATCAACTCGACGCCGCCCCCTTCGATCATTCGACCATCGTCATCCGGCTCCTGCCATGGCGACCATCCTCCCGAGCACGCCACGATCCCCTCGCGATAGAGATGAATCGCTTCCACCACTTCCGGGTGGGCGTCGACCGATCGCTCCGTCGCCATGGGTCCGGTGTGCAGGCCGCAGATCTCGTCGGCTTCGGAGGGGTCGAGTCCCATTTCGGCCAGCACGTCGTTGCTCGGCCGATCCTCGACGAACACGGGTTTTTCATCAAGCAGGTTCCGCATCTGATCCGGAAGCGTTTCGACCACCTCGTCGACCAGTTCGTCGAATCGCGATCTGTCCCTCGGACTCATCCCGACCTCCGGATCACGTTTCGAATCCCCCCACCAGGCCACCGACCGAGTCGATCCCCTGGCGTTGAACCCATCCTTCGAGTCCGTGGAGGACCCGCTTCGGCGCGCCGGGATCAACGAAGAGACCGGTTCCGATGCCGACGCCGGTCGCACCCGCGAGCACGAACTCCGCGGCGTCCGACCACGACTGCACCCCGCCGAGGCCGATGATGGGAACGAGCATGCCTTCGGTCACGAGTCGGGCCCGGACGTCATGGACGAGCTTCACCGCGATCGGATGCACCGCGGGCCCCGACATCCCGCCCGCGGCCCGCCCGATCCGACTTCGCCGGGTCTCCGGATCGATCGACATCGCGGGGTAGGTGTTCGCGACGGTGAGGCCGTCCGCGCCGGCCCGAACCGCGGCGACCGCGAGGCCGACGACGTCGGACTCCCCGGGTGACAGCTTGACCAGCATCGGCTTCGAGCCGAGCGCCTGCCGAGCCGCCGCGACCAGGGTGGCCAGGTCGTCGGGGTCCGATCCCAGCAGTCGCCCGGTCGCGGTGTTCGGACACGAGACGTTCAACTCCACCAGTCGCAGCGCCGCGGCGGTCGCGTCACCGAAGGCGGCGGCGACCTCGACGTAGTCGTCGATCCGGTGACCCGCGATCGAGCCGATCATCACCGTGTCGAGCGCGGCGAGTCCCGGCAGGACCTCGTCCACGAATCGTTCGAGTCCGAGGTTCGCGAGGCCGATCGCATTCAACATCCCGGCCGGAAGATCGGTGACCCGCCAGGGCGGATTCCCCTCCCTCGACTCGGGCGTGATGGACTTGGTGGTGATCGCTCCGAATCGCGTCGCCGACACCACGTCGGCGATCTCGGGCCCGTAACCCGCCGTGCCGGAGGCGGCGATCAACGGATTTCGAAGCGGAACACCGCACAGGTTGGTGGCGAGAACCGTCATCCACTGCAGAGGGTACCGGACCGCGACGACGATCGTCAGACGGATCGAACCGCGTCGATCATCCCACGAAGGCGTTCCGCCTCGGCCTCGTCGAACACCCCGCCGCCATTATCGTTCGACGCGACCCGGCAACTGGCGTGAAGGTGCCCCGTGGCGGCGAGGAATCCCGCCCCGTTGCGAGCACGAATCCCGCCGCAGGGGACGACCTCGACCGGCGGATCGAGTCGCCGCCCGAACGCCGCCAACGTCCCCAGTCGCTCGCACCGGGACGCATCCGAATGTCCGCCCGCGTCGAGTCCGGGCGCGCCCGCGGAAAGCGTTCGAACCACCCCCGCCTGCGAAAGGGCGACCAGGGCCGCTTCCGGATCCGGGGTGAAGTCGAACGCCCGGTGAAACGCCGTTTCGAGGCCGTGCGCACGATGGTTCGCGACCGCATCGGTGCAGTGGTCGAAGTCGACCTCTTCGGCTTCATCGAGGAATCCGATGACGATCGTCGAGACGCCATGCGTCGCGTAGTCGGGTACGAGATCGTGAAGTCGACGACGACCTTCAGAATCGACTCGGAACACTTCCGAACCGCACCGGCGTCGGTCCGGCGGTGGTGCCGTCTCCTGAAAGAGCACCGCGAGGTCGGGTAGAGAAACACCGGCGGCTTCGATCGTCCGGCGAATGTTCACGACCGCCTCCACCGACGGGGTGAGGCCGTCCTGATCGAGCGCCCGGCAGATCTCGAGCCGATGCGCAGACCGGGCGGCGCGGACCGCGGTCCGGGGATCGTCGATCGGAATCTCGAGCGAAGCGGCGTACATCCCGGAATTGTCGTCGGACGTCCACGTCGGAGCAATCGGGCCTGGCAGCACCACCGGCACGGATTTCACCGGCCCGCTCGATCGGCTCGGCGATGAAATCCCGAGAAAGTCGTCATTCCCTGAATGGCGGCGTGCCCCAGAGACCTTCTTCAGATGGTCGACCCCCACTCGCTTCAGCCGGGGAAAGCGATTTCGTCGTCGGCAAGGGGCCGAGAGACGCGAAAGGAAATCGAAGACATGGCGAAGTCGGACTCACAGAGGCTGAAACTCAGTCGATTCGTCGATCTGGCCCGGATGTACCGCGGGTGGTCGCGCACCGAACTTTCCCGGGTGCTGGGCCGCGATCCATCGAAGATCGTTCCGGAGAGTGGAAATCCGAAACTGGATCTTCTGGTCGGGCTCGCGGACGCGCTCGATTGGAACGTCGGCGACGTCGCGGAAAGCGTCTGGAGCGACCAGGGTGCGTCAGGACGAATCGAGACCTGCCCGTTCCGGGAACTCGGGCTCGAATCACTCAAGGCCCACGAATCCGGGCGGTACCAGGACATGCTCGAGATCGCACGGCGAATGCGGTTGGTGGCCAAGACCCCCCGTGAACATGCCATCACCTGCAATCGAGAGGTCGGTGCCTGGGACGGACTCGGCCGATATCCAAGGGCGCTGGAATCCTGCCAGGAAGGACTCTCCATGGGGTGTCGCGACATCGACGTCCAATCGATGCTCCAGGCGAATCTCGCCAATGCGCACTACACGCTCTGGCATCTGCTGGAAGCGAGAACCGTCGCGCGAGATCTCATCGAACGCCTCGATCACGGCGCGGACCGGGGCGAAGCCACCAGGGTCGCGCTCGCACTGGCACATTACGTCCGCGGCAACGTGGCCCGTCGCCAACTCGACGACGAGACCACCGACCGTTCGGAAATCGCGCAGGAATCCTCGGAGCATCTGCGTCGATCGATCGCGCTTCACCTGGATCTCGCCGCGGACTTCGCGAGTCCCGCCTACGAAGGCGTCGCGAACACCGCACGCGGGGGTCTGCTGGAGGTCCAGGCGGCGATGGGCGTCGTCGAGCCCCGGGAAGCGATCGATCGAATCCTGGTCGGCATCGAAGGCGTGGTGGATCCCGAATCCGCGGCGTTACCTGGCGATCTTCTCGAATCCTGGGGCTGGTGGTCGATCTTCGGATGCAACATCGCCCTNCGGCATCTGGACCAGGCCACGATGCATCGTCCGATGGCGATCCTCACCAACAAGGCCACGGAAATCGCCAACGTGCTCGGCAACTGGGCCCTCCGGGAACGCGCCTTCACGCTCGAGAACTTCCGTCGACAACGGATCGCGGATCTGACGGGCATGCAGCCTGACTGGTTCCTCGACGAAGAGGAGATTCGAACCATCAGCGGAACCATGGGCCGTTTCCCCGGATTTCGCGAAGTGGGCTGGCGGATTCTCGATGCCGCCCACATCTTCGACACCACGAATTGAGGAAAGGAGATATCGATGACCAGACCCTGCTCACGCCTGTTCGGTCGGCCGCGACTCCGATCTCTTTCTCCGATCATGCTCATCCCCCCCGTTCTTCTGCTGGGCGCCACGCTGACGGATCACGTCGATGCCGCCGATGGACGTCGCAAGAAAGGAGTCGTTCGGTATCTGCACACGGGACAGGGCGGCCTGATCGATGCCGCCGGATCGACCGACCCGGGCGATCCACGCATCCCTTGGTTCAAGGGGACGCTCCCGCCTCCGAAGTGGGCGACCGCCCCGATTCCGCTCGATCTGCTGATTCCGATTCGATACCTGAAACCTCCCGCTCGTCCACCTCGCCGCTGAACGCGGCGTGGATGAACGAGCAATCGACCTGAACGGACAGCGCGTCACCACGAAGGCCGGTCGGGAATCCTCAGGATTCCCGACCGGCCGCGCTTCTTCCGCCATTCCGCCGACCCGAACGGTCACCCCGAAGGATTCCAGGAAAAATCTCCGTTTCGTCGCTTGGATCTGCTCGGTTATCGCATGAGGTTCCGGAGACGCAGTGAACATTCCGCATGCCGACTGCAGAGAAGCCGTCGAACCCGGCTGATTCTCTCCAAATGGGGTGGGGTTCCCGTACCCCGTGTTGGATATTCGCGAGTCGCACCCTTGAGCACCAGATCGAACTCAGACGACGAGTGGCTGAAACTCGACGATGCGGCGGCACGCTTCAGTGTTTCCCGAAGGACCCTCGAGCGGCTCCGGAAACAGGGCGTGCTGCCGGGCCTTCGTATCGGTCGATACCTCAGCGTCCGCTCGGTGGACGTCGAACAGGCCCTTGCCCGCCGGAGTCCGCTGCAGATCTATCGACGGCAGGTGAAGGCGGACGCCGACCTCTCGACCCGGGACTGGGTCCAGGGATGGCAGCCGCTGTTCCAGAAGACTTCGAAAATGCGTTCGACCCGCGCCTGGATCGATGAGGTCATCCAGCGCCACGGAATGGTCATCGCGAACGATCTCACGGTCGGTGATGTGGTGGATGCCGGCCGGAATCTCCAGCTCAAGGACGATGTGGCCCTCGTCTTCGAGGCGCTTTCGGGGATGGATCCGGCCCGCGGCATGGTCGAAACGACCGGATCCATTCTGAAGATCCTCGTTCCGGCCATCTGAGCTTCCGACCGCGCCCGCCCCCCGGGACCCGTCGGCCATTTCCCCCGGTCGAACTCATGCATTCCGGGCACCTCTGCGGGCCTTTGCGGGGTAGCATGCCGGAATCATGAGCAATCCGACCCCTCCATCCGAAGACGACGCCCGGCTTCTCGAACGCATCGCCCAGTTCGAGAACATGACCACCGCCGATCCCGACAACGAGATGGCGTTCTTTTCGCTCGGCAACGCCTACCTCAAGGCGAATCGAGCCGCGGAAGCCGCCTCGAGCTTCGAACGGGTCACGGTTCTGAATCCCGACATGAGCAAGGCCTGGCAGCTCGCCGGTGAAGCCATGATCAACGCCGGTCTCGAGGACAAGGCCGTCCAACACCTCGAACAGGGCCACGAGATCGCGGTGTCGAAGGGTGACCTCATGGTCCGGGATGCCATCGTGACGGCACTCGAATCGATCGGAAGAACGGCCCCGGAAGCGTCTGAAGCGGCGAAGGCCGCGGCCCTCGAGGCTTCGGAATCCGGGAACTTCACCTGCGGCCGGACCGGCAAGCTGGGAACCGCGATGGCTGCCCCCCCCTTCAAGGGGGCCGTCGGCGGCTGGATCGGTGACAACATCTCCGCCGAGACCTGGAACGAATGGATCGGACAGGGGACCAAGGTCATCAATGAACTCCGACTCGACTTCAGCCGGGAAGAGGATCAGGAGACCTACGACCGTCACATGCGGGAGTTTCTCGGCATCGACGACGATCTCTTCGCCTCGCTTCGCGGCGACGGCTGACCGGGGCTGAAAGGCCCGGCCGCATGACGATGATGCGACCAGGCGCCGGGACTCATCCGGAGGCGGACTGGCGTTGCCAGAGCCACCATTCGAGCATCATCAGCGCCAGCGAGATACCGAGCAGCCAGGGCCAGAAGTCCTGCCAGCGGGTGCCTCCCGCCACGGCCGCCTCCCCGGTGATCCGGTCGAGACTCAGTTCGATCGATTCCGCCGCCGCGGCCCGTCGCTCGGTCGGATCGAGCTGATTCACCGCGAAGACCCTTCGTCGCGGTGAATCGTCTCCCGGCTCCGTCCACGACAACTCGTAGCGTCCCGCCCGACGAACCGGGCCCCACGCGAACGTCATCGGATCCGCCGATTCGACCGCGACGTCCGAACCATCCGGACGTCGCACCCGCAATCCCGTCGCCTGCGCCGGAAGCCGGGCGGTCAACGGATTTCCGGGCGCCACGCCGGCGGAGGCCACGGCATCCCCGAGACCACCGAGATATTCGATCGCGTTCGGCACGAAGTTGACGAACGACCGCAGATACGGCCAGTTGGAGTCGAGCGGGTCGAAGGTCGCGTGGATGATCTGGATCGATCCACGATCGACCGAGACGACCATCGGTCCTTCGCCCGATTCGACGAGGGACTCGACCCCCGCACCGGACGTGAGCTTCCGCATCGATGATACGAAGAGTTCATCGAGATTCACGTAGCGAAGCACCGGGTGGTCTTCCGCGCTGCGACGGACGACGACGCCCTCGGCTCGATCACCGAACTCGGTCAGACCGTCGATCGGCGGGGTACGGCCGAAGGACAGATATCGGCCGGGAGGAAGCGTCTCGACCGCCGCGTCGTCGAGCACGATCACGTCGTAGTCGTCGAGCCCCCCGGACTCGGCGAGCGTCTCGTAGCCGTCGAGGGTCAGCAGATCGAGCGATTCGAGCGCCATTCCCTCGAGGATCGACCGGAGCACGAAGGACTCCGTGTCCACCAGCGCGACCTTGAGCCGACGCGCGGGCGGAACCACCAGCATCGCCGCGTCATCGGTGGGCTGGGCGTCTTCGTTGAGCAACAGCACCTCGATCACCGCATTCCGCTCCTGTTCGAACGGTGCGAAGGCGAACTGCTTGCGACCCGGAATCGTTCCGAGCCCGGGCTCCTCGGTCTCGGGCCCGATCTCGATCGGGACGGGCGTGATCGCGCGGACCACCCCGTTGACGCTCAGCTGCAGGTCGGTCTTGCGCGCCTGCCGCGTCGGATTCTCGACCGCGATGAACACCTGGATCTTCCCGGGCTCGTCGTACGGACGCTGCGCCGCGATCGACGCGATGCCGATGTTGGCCGCATCGACCGCGCCGACCCGGTGATATTCGAGCCGTTCACCTTCCCGAAGCACCTGCTCGTCGAGGTCGTCGATCCGCCCGTCCGACCAGAGTTCGACCGCCGCGGGCGTCGCCACCGGCCCGGTCTGGGAGTCCGGGTCGATCACCGTGAGATACGCGCGTGCGAGCTGGAGCGCCCCGCCGAGTCGGCTGGTCCCGTCCGTCGGCTCGATGCCGCGAACCGCCTCGATCGCGGTCTGCCGTGAATCCGTGAACGGCGTCCTGATCTCGGCCTCGTCGTTGAACGCGACCACCATGATCTCCGCCGCGTCACCGCTGAAGAGCCCGCCGCCGTGCAGGGCCTCGATCCGCTCGATGGCGGATTCCTTCGCGAACTCGAGTCTCGAAGTGTCGCCGGTATCGTCGCCGTCGAGGATGTTCATGGACGAGGAGTTGTCGACGACGATCACCGTCCGCCCCTCCCGCCTCTCGCCCGCGTCGAAGCGCGGCTGCATCAGGGCGATCCCGAGCAAGGCGAGGAAGAGCAGCTGGAGGAACAGGAGCAAGGTCGGACGAAGGCGTTGGAACGGCGCATTGGCCCGAAGGTCCTCGACCGATCGCTTCCAGAGGAGGGTGCTGGCGATCGCCCGACGGGTGCGGCGCAGCCGGAGGAAGTAGAGCGCCACCAGTGGCGGAACCACCGATGCGAGCACGATGCCGCCGAACAACGGAGTCAGCCAGCTCATCGCAGCAGACCTCGCTTCCGCAGATAGTCGAGCAGCAGCGCATCGAGATCCGTCGAGGTGTCGACGAGGGTGTGCATGATGCTTCGGCGGATGCAGTAGTCGCGAAGCGATCCGCAGTAGGCGTCGAGTCGCCGTCGATAGCCGCGAAGCACCGCCGAGTTGATGGTCACCTCCGCTTCGTCATCGTCCTCCAGATCCACCAGCCGCAGGTCGCCGCTCATCCCATGTCGGCCCGGATCGATCTCCTGCGGGGCGAGGACCTGCATCGCGAAGACGTCGTACCCACGGCCCGCGACGTAGCGCAGGCCCCGTTCGAAGCCCTCCTTCTGCAGGAAGTCGCTCAGCACGATCATCACCCCGCGCCCCTGCCGGGTGAGGGCGATTCGCCGCATCGCCTCCTCGAATCCGCCGTCGCCTCCGGGCTCGAGCTCCAGCAACCACCTGCCCATTTCGTGCGTGCGCCGCCGACCCCGGAGGTTCGAGATGCGCTGCAGGCCGGCGGATCCGCCTTCCGAGTCGAGGCCGCCGAACGCCGCGAGCGAGACCCGGTTCTGGTTGACCAGTCCGATGTAGCCCAGCGCCATCGCGAGCCGTCGGGCGTACTCGAACTTGGAAGGATCGCCCCAGTGCATGCTGGAGGTCCCGTCCACCACCACGATGAGCGAGAGGTCCTCCTCCTCGAGGAAGATCTTCAGGAAGAGACGATCGAGACGCCCGTAGATGTTCCAGTCGACGAATCGCAGATCGTCGCCGTGGACGTAGGGACGGAAGTCCGCGAACTCGACGCTCTGTCCGCGCCGCTTGCTTCGACGTTCGCCCTGGACGCGTCCGTTGAAGATCTTCCGGCTCACCACGTCGAGATGGTCGAGCCGCGCCATGAGGCGACTGTCGATCAGTTCGTCGACCTTCGTGGGTCGACTGGAACGCGGCGGCTGACCGTCGGGGAAGCGACTCATCGGGTTTCTCCCGCGAAGATCGTTCCGGCCGGCGGTCCGTCCTCCGGATGGTCCGCGTCCGCCGGCACCCGTTCGAGCACGCCGCGGACGATCTCGTCCGCATCGACGCCGTCCGCCTCCGCCTCGAAGGTCCGAACCAGACGATGCCGAAGCGCCGGCAGCGCGACCCGGCGGACGTCATCGATGCTCGCGGCGTATCGGCCGTCCATGAGCGCCACGACCTTGGCCGTGGACACCAGCGCCTGCGCCGCCCGCGGGCTCGCTCCGATGCGGATGTAGTGGCGGAACTCGGGAATCTCGAACTCACCCCCGGGATGCGTCGCGAGCACGAGTCGGATCGCGTAGTCCTTGACCGAATCCGCGATCACCATTCGACGGGCGAGCGATCGTCCCGCGAGCACGTCCTCGGCATCGAGCACCGGCGTGACGTCGACCTCGCCGGGCACGGTGGTTCGATGGATGATCTCGGCGAGTTCCCTGCGGATCGCATAGGGCACGGTGATCTTGAGCAGGAACCGGTCGAGTTGCGCCTCCGGCAGTGGGAAGGTCCCCTCCTGTTCGATCGGATTCTGAGTCGCGAGCACCAGGAACGGGTCCGGAAGCCGACGGGTCTCGGCGCCGACGGAGACCGACCGCTCCTGCATCGCTTCGAGCATCGCGGACTGACTCTTCGGCGTGGCCCGGTTGATCTCGTCGGCAAGGACGATGTTCGAGAAGATCGGTCCTTCTCGAAACTGGAACGCACGACCGCCGAGACCGTCTTCGACGACGATCGTGGTCCCGGTGACGTCCGCGGGCATCAGATCCGGCGTGAACTGGATGCGATTGAAGTCGAGCCCGAGCGAATCCGCGAGCGTCCTGACCAGCAGCGTCTTCCCGAGTCCGGGCACCCCTTCGAGGAGCACGTGGCCGCCCGCGAAGAGTGCGATCAAGGACTGGTCGACCACCGCCTCCTGCCCGACGATTCGAAGTCCGATCCGCTTCCGGAGCGCTCCGAAGGCCGCTCGAAAGCGATCGCAGGCCCGCTCGACCGTCTCCACGTCGTCGAGACTCGTCCGCATTCCTTCGGCGAATTCACCCATCGGCGGCTCCGCCGTCGTCGCCACGGGCGGCCCGGCGCTTGGCCCGGAGCAGCCGACTGGTCATGTCCTCCGCCACCTCTTCGGACTTCGTGGCCTCTTCGTTCGAAAGCTCCCGCCGCGGCGGCCGCGTTCCATCGGTGCTTCGCTCGGCGGCCGACAGATCCTCGGTCACGGAGAAATCGCCGTCGACGGTCTCGTCGGCGTCGAAACGCGTCGCGGCGTCGGAGCCCGAATCGCGTCCGCGACCGGCACGCCTCCGCGCGGTCTTCCAGGCCTCGACGGTCGAGTCCGCGGTGCTGGTTCCACTCGCCATGGCCTTCGTCGCCGCCTCTCGGGCCGCCCGTGAATCGAAGGTGAGCCGTCGCACCGCCACGTCCACGACGAAGAGCCCGGCGGCGACGACCACCAGCAGATCCCAGATCCTGGTCGGTGAGGACGGCATCTCCAGCCCCGTTCGATCGAAGGGGTCGACGATCTCGAAGTCGGTGGACGGCCCGAACACCGTTCCGCCCGTCTTCGCCGCGATCGATTCCAGAAGGGCACGGTTGTCCCGGACCGTCGCGAACTCCCGTTCGTAGGGCACGCTGATCGCGGCCTGGATGCTCGCTGCGGATCGCTCGCTGCCATCGCCTTCCGGAAACAGCACGTTCACGAGGTACGCCCCCTGCTTTTCCAGTTCGAATTCGGTGCGATACCGACCCGGTCCGATCTGCTGCAGCGCCGCCGCCGCCGAGGCGCCGGTGGGATCGATGACCCGGGCCTGCCCCTGCAGGAAGTTCGCCATGCCGCCATCCGCGCCCATCGCCTCGACCTCGACCACCGCCCGACCATCCTCGCCGGTGGTCGCACGAATCATCAGATTCGGGGGGGAGGATGGACGCATCGACCAACGGACGATCTGTTCCCAGAACGGCTGAAAGCCGCCCCAACCGGGCCACGTCGTGCTCCAACGCCCCCCTGCATCGCTGGTGAAGGCCACGCTCTTTCCGAGCCCGTAGTTCCAGTAGGCGAGCAGCGGATCCTCGCCTTCCTCCGTCGGGACCACCATGGGGATCTTCACCAGTCCCTCCTTCGGGACGGTGAGCACGAATCCGCCGATGCCGGGGACCGATCCGACCCCTCGGGTGGGCCCGTCGACGGTCGCCGAGACGGACGGTTGGAAGTCGCCCTCCATCAGCAGCGTCCGGGTGACCAGCGTCGCCTCCTTGATGAAGATCTTGGGGAGCATCTTCGGATTGGTGACGTTGTAGAACGTGCCGCCGGTGAACTCGGCGACGCCCTGCATGTTCTGTCGATCCCCGGGCGTCCCGTGTCCGCCGACCATCACCGTGGTCACGGTGATGCCGTCGGCGACGTACTGGTCGAGCAGGGTCTTGCTGGGCGGCACCGCATCGCCGTCCGAGATGATGATGACGTGCTTCTGGCCCGCATTGACGCCGTTGAGGCCCTGACGCGAGAGCGTCATGGACGCACCGAAGTCAGGCATGTCGCCGATCACCATCTTCTTCGCGGCGGCGATCGCCGCGGACTTGTCGCCGGCCGGCTGCATCGGGAAGGCCCACGAACACCCATTGACGCCCTGGCCCCCCTGACCCCAGTTGAAGGTCACGATCCCGACGTAGTCGAGGCTGCTGAGGGCGTCGATCGCGGCGATCGCGGTCTGCTGGCCCCAGTAGTTCCCCTTCGCCATCTCGCAGGAGTGCATGATCAGCGCCAGCGCCCCCCGGACCATCTGTCGCTCCTGCGGCGGATCGAGTCGGACCGGCAGCACCTTCGCGGTTTCGGATTCGATCCAGCCGCCGGCACCGAATCCTTCGTCCCCCCCGATCATCACCAGCCCGCCGCCGAGATCATGGACATAGGACCGGAGGCTTCGATCCGCGTCCTGATCGATCGACCAGCGTGGAACATTGGCGAGGATCACGGTGTCGAAACCATTCAGGTACGCGATTCCACCGAGCAGACTCGACGGTGGCTCGACGACCACCTCGACACCACCGCTTCGCAGGGCGGCGACCAGCGCGGTGGTTTCGGTGCCGCCTTCGTCGATCACCAGCGCGCGGCCGTCGGACGCGACGAAGGTCACCGATTCGTAGACGTTGTTCTCGAGGATCGCATCCGAGTCCGGATCGTCGGGCGAGAACTCGGCCCGGAAACGCTGCGCCCCACCGGACTCGAGGGTGACCGGAATGGAGACGGTGTTGCTTCCGGACTCGAGATCGATGCGGATCCCATCCGCCGTGGATCCGGGGTCGAGGTCGATGAGGGTGTCGTTCTGGAACACCCGGAGCACGCCGGTGGTCTCGCTCGACGACCGCAGGAAGGCCCGGAGATCCACGGACTGCCCGATTCTGGCCCGGTTGGGCGCCCGCAGTTGCTCGAAGACGATCTCGCTCCCGTACTCGTACTCGATCGGGAGCACGTCCACCGGGATGTCGTTGGCGCGGGCCAGTTCCACCGCCTCCAGCAGGTTCGATTCGGTTTCGTTGCCGTCGGAGACGAGCAGGATCCGGTTCGCGGTGTCGGTCGGAAGCAGGGAGATCGCGGTCCGCATCGCCCCCGCCAGATCGGTCGCCGCGAGGTCCCCCGCATGATCGAGCTGGATCACCGCGTTCATGTCGGGCGTCTGACGGATCTCGGATTCTTCGGCGACGGTGACCACGCCGATGCGATCCTCCTCGTTGCGCTTGGCAGCGGCCACGCGTTCGAGAAATCGACCGCTCTGACGCTGCAGCTCCCGGGGGATCGACCGACTGACGTCCGCGACGACCATGAGGGTCACGCTCTCGCCGCGGTCGACGACCGACGGGCGGGCGAGCGAGACCGCGAGCAGGAGGATCAGAATCGTCCGGACCACGACCGAGCCGATGAGCTTGCCTCGGCCCTGTCCCGCCGCCCCCATCCGGGCGAACAGGATGATCGGGACGATCAACAGAAGCACCAGCAGCATCACCGGGTGTTCGAATTGGATGGGCAGATCAGCGAACATGCCAATGGACTCCTGGAACTCGGTCGCGATGCGTCCTCGGTCGGATCATCACGGAAGATCTCCGACCTGCACTCGATCGTTGCCGGAATCCAGCACCGCCATCAATCCACCCCCAGCGTCGACCCCCCAAGGATACCGAAGTCGTCCCGGTTCGATTCCCGCGCCGCCCCAGACTCCGAGACATTCCCCGTCGATTCGATCCAATCGCTGGACCCGGTTGTTTCCATACTCCGCCACCAGCAGGCTGCGGTCGCCGTCGAGCGTGATCCCGTAGGGATAGGCGAGTCGCCCTCGACCGTCCCCGGCCCCGCCCAGCACCCGCAGCATCGATCCGCTTCGATCGGTGACCACGATCCGATGATTCACCGCGTCGGCGATGAACAGTTCCCCCGCCCCGTCGTCC
>NZFT01000083.1 GCA_002690755.1 Phycisphaerae bacterium | reverse complement strand
ACGGGAGGAGGGCGGCGGCAAGAATGGCGTGAAGATGACGCATGACGCTGAATTTCCGGTCGGCGAGGTACTGCGGAGGTACTGCGGAGGTACTGCGGAGGTACTGCGGAGGTGCTGCGGAGGTGCTGCGGAGGTGCTGCGGAGGTGCTGCGGATTCGCGTGAGGATTCTAGCAGTCCGCCGGGCATGATCCCGGCCTTCTCAGGGCCGAAACGACACGACACGGCCCGGAAGCCGTGTCGTGTCCCGTGCCCGGGGGCACGCGCTCTCTCTCTCGATTCCAAATTCCCTGAAAATGGCCGTCGAACGGGGGTCAGTGGTCCGGTGAGACGCCTCCGACATTCCATCGATGGAAGGCGTAGAGGCTCGCGGCGATGCAGGCGGTGGTCCAGGCCACGGTGATGAGATCCTCGGTGAGCATGTCGGAGTTCCTTCCTCGTCGGGGTTGGACGGAAGCGTGGTCGGAGGTCCGTAGACACACCATCCGGGCCCGTGACACCAATCCAGCGAAAAACGCGACATCAATCCCCCGGGCGGAATCCATCGAGGGGGGATTCGGATCGGGCGAAGGCCGACTTCGATCGCCTCCTCATGCGAAGGTGTCAGAAAAAAGAAGGACCCCCGGAAGCGTCGCCGCTCGCGGGGGTCCTTTGGATCTGGTCTCGGGCCGGAGCCCGGGGCGAACTTCAACCGCCGAAACGACGATCTTCACGCTGCGGAAGGTCGATCAGACGCATTCCGTACCAATGCCTCCGCTCGGACTCGAACCGAGAACCCGCTGATTAAGAGTCAGCTGCTCTGCCGATTGAGCTACGGAGGCGGGACGAGTGTAGCGACTCCGGCTCCGTCTTCAAGTCGACGGGCTCAGCCGAGCTTCCATCCCTTCTTCACGAGCGGCTCCGCCTTCTTCCACTTCATCTGCTGTCGTTCTCCCGACGCGGGATCGATCACCGTGACCACTTCGTTGCGACCGATGGCCGGGGCGGTTCGGCTCGGCGCCGGAGTTCGAGCCGATGCGGGCTGCTCGCTGCCCGCACGCTCCGCGATCTCCAGATCGCGACGCTGTTCCTCGGTGCCCGCCTCGCCCTCCTCGCCCGCCTCGGCAAGCATCGCGGCCGCCGCGGCGACCGCCGGACGCGCCGCCTCGGTCTTCTGCACCGCTGCGGTCCGGCCGGGTGCGGCCGGACGCGCCGCCGCGGCGCCTTCGCCCTGGGCGGGTCGACCCGCCTGAGGCTGGAGACGCCCCTTGAAGACGAGATCGGTGAGTCGATCCCGGATCTGCTCCTTCATCTCGTCGAAGAGACGGGCCGACTCCCGCTTGAACTCGATCCGCGGGTCCTTCTGGCTGAAGGCTCGGAAGCCGATGGCGTCCTTGATCTGGTCCATCGAGTGCAGGTGATCCTTCCAGGCGGTGTCGAGCACCTGCAACATCACCCATCGCTCGAACTGACTCAGTTCGGCTCGCAGCAGCTCCGAGATCCGACGGTGCGCAAAGCCCTCGAAACCCTGCTCCACCGCCTCGTTTCGTTCATCCTCGGTGAGGGCGACGAGACACTCCCGCTGGAACCACGCGTCGAGCGCGGCCACGTCGTCGCCGGCGTCCTTCGCCGCGTCGGCCGCCCGAGCCGCGATCCTGGCGTCGTCCCACTTGCGAGCCTGATCGACGAGCAGCGTCCGCAGTTCCTTCGGATCCGAGGACGGCAGGGCGGAACTCGACCAGTTCAGTTCGTACCGGGACTTCGCCCACGCACAGAACTGGGTGAGGGCGGCTCGGGGATCCTGCGGCATGCTTGCGGTCGTCAGGTCCACCGCGTAGTCGATCGGATATTCGATCTCCCGACGTCGGTAGGCCTCACGGGCCGCATCGAGCATGCGTTCGGCCGCCACTTCGTCGCTCGAGACGTCGGTGACGATCTCCGGCTCGAACTCGGTGTCGAACTTGCCGTTCGCCCACTTCACGAGTTCCCGGGCGCCGTAGTCCTTCACGAGATAGGTATCGAGCGGCGAGAGGTCGAACGCCTCGATCTTGGCCACCTGGGCGGCTTCGACCATCCGAATCACCTCGCGATGACCGGACGACCGGATCGCCTCGGGTTCGAGTTCGGCGCCGTACTCCTTCGCCGCCCACCGCGCGAAGCCTTCGACGTCCCATTCCGACGGCTCGAGATCGTCGGCCAGATATTCATTGCAGGTGTTCCCGACCACCTCGCTGCCCTCCTCGAGGTAGTCACCTCGAATCAGGAGGTGAAGGTCCTCGCGGTCCTTCTTCCGGATGCGATCCGGTTCGACGAGGAAGCCCAGGTGCTCGTGGATCCATTCACTGATGCAGCGGGCCCGGTAGTCCGCGGAGAGCAGACGCGCCGCCTCGTCCTGCGTGGCCTCCTCGACGTACTCGAAGATCCGCTCCTTGATCATCTTGTTCTCGAGGGCGGGCTGACGAATGGCGTAGAACGCCTGTCGCTGATGTTCCATCGGCTCGTCGTACTCGAGGATGTTCTTGCGGATCTGGAAGTTCCGCTCCTCGACCTTCCGCTGCGCATTCTCGACCGATCGGGAGAGCATCGGATGCTCGATCGCGTCACCCTCCTTCATGCCGAGCTTCGAAAGCACGTAGAGCGTCTTCTTGCCGGCGAACATCTTCATCAGGTCGTCCTCGAGACTGAGGAAGAACCGGCTGCTGCCGTTGTCGCCCTGACGACCCGCACGGCCCCGAAGCTGGTTGTCGATTCGACGGCTCTCATGCCGTTCGGTGCCGATGATGTGCAGTCCGCCCATGGCTTCCACGCTGTCGTGGAAGCCGAGCCGGTGCAGCCGGCAGGTGCCGGAGCCGTCGAGCACGGCCTCCAGATCCTCGACCGACATCCGCTCGGCCTTGGCGGGATCCTGCCACGCCAGTTCGATCGCCCATGCCACGAGCAGCCGACGTCGGGCCTCCGCGGGCTCCAGCGCCTCCGCATCCTTTCGGGACAGTCCGAGATCACGCTGGGCGATCTGTCGCCAGCAACGCCCGAGGATCTCCTCGTCGGTCATCGAGGGATCGGCGTCCTTCGAACAGATCCCCGCCTTCTTCCAGTGCTCGATCAGGGTCCCGCGGTCGAACTTCGCAAGCTTGATGTCCGTGCCGCGACCCGCCATGTTCGTCGCGATCATCACCGCACCGAGTCCGCCCGCGCCCTGCACGATGTCCGCCTCCCGTTCGTGCTGCTTCGCATTCAGCACTTCGTGGGGGATGCGGTGGGCCTTGGTCAGCATGCGGCTGAGCAACTCGCTCCGCTCGACGCTGGTGGTGCCCACCAGCACGGGCAGGCCGATCTCCCAGGATCGCCGGACCTCCTCGACGATCGCGTCCCACTTGTCCCCTTCGTTCAGGTACACGAGATCGTTGCCATCGAATCGCTGGACCGGCACGTTGGTGGGGATCGACACCACGTCGAGCCGGTAGATCTCGTGGAACTCCGTGGCCTCGGTGTCGGCGGTCCCGGTCATGCCCGAGAGCCCCTCGTACATCTTGAAGAAGTTCTGGATGGTGATCGTCGCCATCGTCTGCGTCTCGTCCTTGATGGGGACGCCTTCCTTCGCCTCGACCGCCTGATGCAGCCCGTCGGACCACTGTCGACCGACCATCTTGCGGCCGGTGTTCTGGTCGACGATCACCACGCCCAGCTCGCCCTGGTCGTCGGGAGCGACCACGTAGTCGCGGTCGCGGACGTAGACCACGTGGGCCCGCAGCGCCTGCTCGAGCAGGTGAGGGAGGTCGATGTTCTCACCGACGTAGAAGGAGCCGACGCCGGCCTTCCGCTGGGCCTCCGTGATTCCTTCGTGGGTGAGGGCGGCCTGCTTCTTGTCGAGTTCGACCTCGAAGAACTGCACGTGCTTCTCACGCGCGGACTCCAGCCGCGGAAGTTCGTCGCGGGCGGCTTCGAGTTCCGCCTTCAGGCCGGGAATCGCCGCCTTGTCGCGGGCGTTCCGGATGTCCCCCTCGAGACCGGAGAGGTGGACCTCGCAGGATTGGACCTTCTCATCGGCCGCGGTCCACGCCCGCTGGCCCTCGACGAGATGCCGGGCCAGGCCATCGGCGAGCTCGTAGCGAGGCCGCACGGAGTGGGCGGGCCCCGAGATGATGAGCGGGGTTCGGGCCTCGTCGATCAGGATCGAGTCGACCTCGTCCACCACCGCGAACTGGCGACGCTTCTGGACCTGGTCCTCGGCCCGGAGCTTCATGTTGTCGCGGAGGTAGTCGAAACCGAACTCGGCGGTGGTGCCGTACACCACGTCGCATTCGTACATCGCCTTCTTGCGGTCCGCGGACTGCATGTGAAACGGATGGATCGCACCAACGGTCAGTCCGAGCGCGTGAAAGAACGGGAACGTCCAGTCACGGTCGCGTTGCACCAGGTAGTCGTTCACCGTCACCACATGGACCTGCTTGTCCTCGATGCACGCCAGATAGCAGGCGAGCGGCGCAACGATCGTCTTGCCTTCACCGGTCTTCATCTCCGCGATCCGGCCCTCGCTCAGGACGGTGCCGCCGATGAGCTGGACGTCGAAGGGCCGGGCCCGGAACGGCGGCCGGCTCGTCGGATGAAGTTCACGAACGGCCTCGTAGAGCGCCGTGGGGATCTCGACGAAACCCCACGCCGGAACGGACGCCTCGCACCCGAGGAACTCACCTTCGGGCGGTGCGTCCTCGGTGCGGTCGATTTCGGCCTGAACGGCGTCGTACATCACCCGGGCTTCGGCCGGGAGGGTCTCCGGATCGAACCCGGACTCCGGATTGAAGATGTTGCGAATGCCCACCGAACGATCCATCGCCTCCCGCGCCACGGCGAAGGCTTCGGGAATGAGGTCGTACGCGACGAGCCCCTCCTCCTTCACCCGACGCCGGAATTCCGCGGTCCGGGCCCGGAGCTCCGCGTCGCTGAGCGATCGCATCTCCGTTTCGAAGGCGTTGACCTTCTCGACCTTCTCGAGATAGCGGGAGACCTGACGCTGATTGCGAGTGCCGAAGAGTTTTCTGGCAGCCCAGCCGAAGAACGGAACGCCCATGACGGGATCCTTTCGGGAAACGACCGCCCGACGGAACGTCGGTCGATCAAGACACGCCCTGGCCTGAAGACGGCCGGCGTGGATGGAGTCGGTGTGATTTGAAACGAAGACGCAGGGAGCCGGCGGCCGTCGTCCGGGATGGGACGACGGGGGACTCAGCCCGCGTGCGGCGGTGGCAGGTTCGACGCGGCGGGCCCCGAGGGGCCGGCGATCGCGATCCGGGCGGCCCCGGCCGGCACGATCCGACGATCCGCCTTCGCGACCGCGAGCACCGAACGACTTCGGGGCGCCTCGGTCCGAAGGGACGGATGCACGGTTCCCGGCGTCGCGACGGTGCGCATTCCGCCCATGAACACCGCGTTGACGGCGGCGGCGGGTGCGAGGGCCCCGAGACTGCCGCTCGCCACGCCCACGGACAGCACGACGGCGGCGGCCAGCATGGTCGCCAGGGCGCTGACGGGGGTCGTGTCGCGAGGTTGAGGGTCGGAGGCGTTCATGCGTTCGAGTCGCCTGGAAGGTCCCGATGAGGACTCCTGAGTGAGATAGAGCAGCGTATCCGCGATCCGGGTGATGAATCAAGACGCCGCCACCCGGGGATTGCATCCCTGCAACGAGAAGATCGGCTCTCGGACCCCTCGTACCCCAGAGAACGAACCTGAATCGCGGAACTCCGTAGCATGGAACCGATGTCGATCTCTCCGGACCGCGATACAGATTCAGACGGCGTTGCCAGCGAACCGCCGGCCACCCGCCGCTATCGAATCGAGGGCATGCACTGCACCGGCTGCGCCGGCGAGCTCCAAACGGCCCTGCGGGGCCGGACGGAGGTCGAGTCGGCGACCGTGGACTTCACCAGCGGGCTTGCCGTCGTCGAGGGCCGGCTCGAGGTCGACCCGACGCTGCAGGTGATCGCATCTCGAGGGTTCCAGGGCGAGTTTCTGGAGGTCCGGGAAGACCTCGCGGAGACCCGCTCCCGGATGGAGCTCTCCCAGGCCCGCACCGTTCGGATGTGGAAGCGTCGCGCGATCGTCGGGATCGGGGTCTGGATTCCACTCGAAATCCTCCACTGGACCGTGGGCCACGGCGCGGAATGGGTCCCCTGGATCATGATGCTTGGCGGCCTGCTGGTGCTGGTGGTCGCCGGAGGCGGGTTCTACGTATCCGCGTTCACGGCGGCCCGCCGTGGCGGGACCAACATGGACACCCTGGTCTCGATCGGGGCGACGACCGCGTTCGTCTGGAGCCTGATCGTCTTCACCGCGCAGCGAGCCCTCGCCGATCCGGGAACATGGGCGAGCCTTCCACTCTACTTCGCGGAAAGCGCGGCCCTGCTCGGCGTCATCAGCCTCGGCCATTTCCTCGAAGCCAAGGCCTCGGCGCGGGCGAGTACCGCGGTGCGGGATCTGCTCGAACTTCAGCCGGAAGTCGCCGAACGCGTCGACGAATCCGGTGAAACCACGAACGTCCCGAGCTCCCGGATCAACGTCGGCGACGTCTACCTGGTACGTCCCGGCGGTCGGATCCCCGTCGACGCCAGCGTGCTCGAGGGCCGGAGCGAGGTCGACGAATCACTGGTCACCGGCGAGCCGCTGCCCGTTCCGCGCGGCCCGGGGGACCCGGTGGTCGCGGGCACCTTGAACGGAAACGGACTCCTCAAACTCGAGGCCACGGTCGATGGTCACAACACGACCGTCGCGCGGATCGCGAACCTCGTTCAGAACGCCCAGTCGAGCCAGGCCCCGATCCAGCGACTCGCGGACCGGGTGTCCTCGATCTTCGTCCCCACCGTGCTTTCGGTGGCGGCGGCCGCGCTGTTCGGATGGGGGTTCATCATGGGCGACTGGAACACCGGGGTGGTCAGCACAGTGACCGTCCTGATCATCTCGTGCCCCTGCGCCCTCGGGCTCGCCACGCCGATGGCGGTGATGGTCGGCGCGGGGGAGGCGAGTCGGCGTGGAATCCTCATCAAGAGCGCCGCGAGCCTCGAGTCGTCGGGCCGGCTCGAAGCGGTCGTCTTCGACAAGACCGGCACCTTGACGGTCGGTCGACCCCGGGTGACCCGCATCGACTTCGTCGAGACCACCGGAGACGAGACGTTCATCGTGGCCGCCGCGGCGGCCGCCGAATCCGGAAGCGAGCATCCGATCGCCCGGGCGGTCCTCGAGGAGGCCGGGCGTCGAGGAATCGAGATTCCCGCCGCCCGGGACTTCGAGGCGACGCCCGGCGAAGGCGTGACCGCCACCGTCGACGGACGGCGGATCCGGGTCCTTCGGGACGAGGCCGCGAGCTGTCGAGTCGAAATCGACGACGTCCCCGTCGCGCGGTTCTTCGTCGATGACGAGCCACGCGACGATGCCGCGGAGGCGATCACCCGTCTCCGCGCGATGGGTATCGACGTCCGCATGCTCACCGGGGACCGGACCGACTCGGCGCGTCGGATCGGCCGGATGGTGGGGCTCGCCGACGGTGAGATCATCGCGGAAGCGACCCCCGACTCCAAACTGGAAGTCGTCTCGGGACGCGATCGGCGCACCGCGATGGTGGGGGACGGCATCAACGACGCCGCGGCCCTCGCCGCCGCCGACCTCGGCATCGCGATGGCCGGCGGAACCGGCGCCGCCATCGAGGCGGCGGACGTGGTGGTGCCACCGGACCGGGTCACCTCCGTCCCCGACGCGATCCACCTCGCCCGTCGGACGCTGCGAACCATCCGACAGAATCTCTTCCTCGCCTTCCTCTACAACTCCATCGCGATCCCCGCCGCCGCATTCGGTCTCCTGGGCACCAGCGGACCGCTGATCGCGGCGGGGGCGATGGCGTGCAGCGACATCTCGGTGATTGGAAACGCCATCCGACTCCGACGCTCGCTGGCACGGGAACGGCAGGCCGGCATCGACGCCGCCCGAGCCGGCGCGACCGCCAACGCGGCATGACGAAGAAGATGGGCCGGCCCGGATTCGAACCGGGGTCTCGCCGATTATGAGTCGGGGGCTCTGGGCCGCTGAGCTACCAGCCCCGCTTCGTCGACGCCATGCTACCGACCTCCATCATCGAAGACCCGCCCCGAGTCACGACGCGGCGTGGATCGAGGCCTCGTGGATCGAGGCCGCCGCACCACCGGCCACCCGGCCACTCGCCCACGCCCATTGGAAATTGAACCCGCCCACGCGTCCGTCGACGTCGCAGATCTCACCGGCGAGATGAAGTCCCGCGACCAGACGCGACTCCATAGAATCGAGTTTGATCTCGGAAAGCGGGACCCCGCCGGCCGTGGCTTCCGCGAAGGTGTAACCCCGGTCGCCCACCACGACCAACGGGTGTTCGAAGAGCACGTCGAGCAGCGATCTTCGGCGATCGCGCGCGAGCCCCCGCACCCGATCCGCCGGCTCGACCCCGGCGGCGTGGAGCAGCATGCGGAGCAGTCGATCCGGCAATCGCCCCTTCAGGAGCGATTGGCACGTCGCCCCACCCGGGGCGCCGAGCATCGACTGTTCGAATTCATCGCGATCCACGTCGGGCAGCCAGCGCACGACCGCGATCGCGTCGTCTCCGGCGGCCCGGGCCGCGAGGAGGTACCGGCTGGCGTCCAGGACCACCGGACCGGAGACTCCGAAGTGCGTGCAGAGCAGGGGGGCCGTGTATTCGGCGATCGCCCGACCGTTGCCGCCTCGAATCATCAAGGTCACGGGGGCGGCGATGCCACCGAGTTCACGGATCGGATCGACGTCGGCGAGCACGAGCGGAACGAGGGCCGGATGGACCGCATCGGTGATGGAATGGCCGAGCCGTCGTGCGATCTCCAGTCCGGCGCCGTCGGAACCGGATTTCGGCAGCGCCTTGCCGCCGGTGCAGAGCACCACCCGCTGCGCCGTCGCCTCGAATTCGAGTCCCGACACGATGAATCCGTCCTCGCCTCGTTCGATCGACTCGATCCGCACCGGATGACGAAGTTCGACGCCGGCCTTCGAGACGGCGTTGAGCAGGGCGTCCAGGACGGTCTGCGCCTTGTCGGTGGTGGGAAAGAGCTTGCCGGTCTCCTCCCGCTTCAGAACGACGCCTTCGGCGGCGAAAAACGCCACCACCTCGTCGACCGGGTAGGCCCGAAGCACCTTGCGGATCGCGTTCCGACTCGACCCCCCGTAGTCCTCCGGTCGGACTTCGTGGTGGGTGACGTTGCAGCGGCCACCACCCGCGACGAGAATCTTCACCCCGATCTTCCTCGCCCCGTCGACGACGAGGATCCGGGTGTCCGGACCGGCCGCCCGACCGGCATGGATCGCGGCCATGAGCCCCGCGGCACCCGCACCCACGATGAGGACGTCGACCGACTCCCTGCTCACGGTTGCGTCATCCGGCGGGGCGTGCTCATTCCGCGGCGACCTCGAGGGGGATCGAGATGTCCGAAGCCTTCTCGGCCGAATAGCCGAACGTGCCCGAGGGAGGACCGTCGCTCTCCAGCACGTAGCGGAACGTCGCGATGCCCCGGCCGGGAACGCCACCCTGCACCAGCAGGCGTTCCGGTCGATGCTTCGCGGGTTCGAAGGTGGGGGCGAACCGGTTCGCGACCGGCCCCGCGAGTCGGATTTCCGTGCCGTCGGCAGGCTCGAACACCAGGATGTCGGGACGCCCGATCCCCTTCGCTCGCATGTGCTGGGTGCGGGACGGTATCAACGCATCGTTGGCGATCTCCAGGTCGACCTGCCAGAGGCCGCCCCCGAGATCCTTCACAACCACGTCGTGTCCCCGAAGCCTCGGCATCTCCGCCGCGTGGAACATGGTAAACGCGAAGTTCCGGTGCGCTTCCTCCTCCAGCATGAAGGGGGGCGGCGTGCGACTCGACCACTTGTCGCCACCGCCGACGAGGACGGTTCCGTACTCCGGATGCTCGACCTCGGTCCAGTCGCTGAAGGTCTGGCCGAAGAGGACCCGGTCCTCCCAGCGCATCCGCGCCTCCTCGTCGCCCGGGCCGCGGCCACCATCCTGCAGGATCCGGCGATCCGTCCAGAGTTCGTTCGTGAACGAGATCACGCCGAGTCCCTCGGCGAGCCAGTTCACGAATCCACCGTGGACCGGATAGAGATCGGAGTGAATCACCATGTAGCGATAGTGCGGAAGCATCTCCTCGCCCGCGTTTCCGAGCGCGTCGTAGACCGCCAGATCCGCCTGCGGATAGTTTCCGGTTTCGTAGGCGGCGCCGGGGCCGCGCAGGATCATGCCACCGGTGTTGTGATAACTCTGCCCCGCCGCGATGTTGGGGTGGGCCCGGATGAAGTCGCCGACGCAACGCGTCTCGGGATAGCTGAACGGGTGCGTCCCCGCGCCGCGCTGCACGTGACTGGGCTGCCAGTCGCTCGGCCAGTTGCGGTTCATGTCGTACCCGCCCTGGCCGTCCTCGTTGATCCGGCCGTCACCATCGTTGTCGATGCCTTCGCTGCCCGCCATCGACCACTGTCCCCGCATGATCCGACCGTCCGGCCCGGGGACCGCGGGAACCCGTTCGAACATCCGCGGGTCGCGTTCGCTTCGTTTGTGGGTTCCATTCGGATCGCGCCGCCACATGCGACCGATGAACCCGTCGCCGTTCAGATCGTCGGGGCCGTCCTCGTCGAACAGACCGTCGAAGTCGTTGTCGGTCGGCCGCAGGCCGGTCCGGTTGGAGTGCGGCGTCCCCGGATCGCGGAACCAGCCCGCCCGTCCGTCGGGATTCACCATCGGGAGGAGGTAGAAGGCGTTCTCGTCGACCAGTTTGCGAATCGCCTCGACCTCGTCGTACCCCTCGAGCAGGTACCACGCGGTGTAGAGAACGGTCTCGGCCGCCTGGATCTCGTTGCCGTGGACGTTGCCGTCGATCCACATGCCGGGCTTCGACCGGTCGCCGCCGGTCTCCGGGTTGTTGATGGTCAGCAGCCAAAGGTCCCGCCCCTGTTC
>NZFT01000082.1 GCA_002690755.1 Phycisphaerae bacterium | reverse complement strand
CCCTCATCGATCTGGTCGGTCTCTCCCCCGCGCTGATCGGTCCGCACACCCCGGCCATCGCGTCCTTCGCCCGCGAGAAGGGCGGCGTTCGGACGATGCGCCCGACCCTGCCCGCGGTCACCACCAGCGTCCAGACCTCGATGCTCACCGGCGTCGGCCCCGCCGAGCACGGCATCGTCGGCAACGGCTGGATGGATCCCGAATCCGGCGAAGTCGCGCTCTGGAAGCAGTCCGACGGACTGGTCCAGGCCGCACGTCTCTGGGACACCGCGCGACGTCGTGATCCCGACGTCACCTGCGCTAACATCTGCTGGTGGTACGCGATGCACACCAGTTGCGACACGGTGGTCACGCCGCGGCCGATCTACAAGGCGGACGGACGCAAGATCCCGGACTGCCTGACCGAGCCCGCCGATCTCCGCGACCGACTGACGCGGGCCCTCGGCCCGTTCCCGCTCTTTCGCTTCTGGGGACCCGCGGCCGACATCACCAGCACCCGGTGGATCGCGGACGCGGCGATCAAGGTCGAGCGCGACACCACGCCCACGATCGCGCTGGTCTACCTCCCCCACCTCGACTACGGACTCCAGAAGCTGGGACCCGACCATCCCGAGATCCCGCAGCATCTCCGCGAACTCGACCACGAAGTCGCCCGGCTGCTCGAGCACTTCACGAGTCGCGGCGTCGAACCGATCCTGGTGAGCGAGTACGGGATCGTTCCGGTCACCGACGCGGTGGCCCCGAACCGGATCCTGCGGGACGCCGGACTCCTCTACTGGCGGGAGGAAGAGGGCCGCGAGATGGTCGACCCCGGCACGTCGGACGCCTTCGCGGTGGCGGATCACCAGGTCGCCCACGTCCGACTCGGCCGGGGCGGACTCGCCCGCCGGGACGAGATCGCCCGACTGCTTGCCTCCACGCCCGGGGTCGCCGAAGTCCTGGAGGGCGAAGCCCGCGCCGCCGCCGGACTCGATCATCCCCGGGCCGGCGACCTGGTCCTGGTGTCCGACCGCGATCGCTGGTTCACGCACGACTGGTGGCACGACGACGCGAAGATGCCCGACTTCCAGCGCACCGTCGACATTCACCGCAAGCCGGGCTACGACCCCCGCGAACTCTTCGTCGATCCAGCGATCCGATTCCCGAAGCTCGCGATCGGTTCACGGCTCATCCGAAGAAAGCTCGGCTTCCGGACGCTGCTCGACGTGATCGCGACCGATCCCACGCTGGTCCGCGGCTCCCATGGTCGCATCGACCAGGGCCTCGGCTGGGACGGCGTCCTCGTCGCCGACGCCGCGGCGAACCTCGACGACGAGGCGGATGGGCGCGTTCCCTGCACCGCGGTTCGCGATCTCGCCCTCGGGACCATGTTCGGATGAGCAAGCTCGCTGGTCGTTCGGACCGGCGCCTCTCCCGAGGAAGCGGCTACCCTCGGGGCATCATGTCACGCACCCTCGCCATCGTCCTGCTCATCCCGTGCCTCCACGTGCTCGCCGACCGGGCCACGCTTGCGGATCCGCCGCCGGTCATCGCCGATTTCGAGGACTTCCTCGTCATCGAACCCGTCGGGAAGGGTGGTCGATCACCAGTCCACACCGACGCGATCGAGGCGGCCATCGTGGATGGATCCTGGGCAACGCCGGAGGGCGGCGACGCGGTTCTAGTCGGACGGATTCCGCGGATCTGGCAGTCCGCCTCCGCGGGCGAGGGCGGCTGGCTCACCGATGACGCGCTTCGCGGGGGCTACGCGCTGGTCACCGTCGACCGCGACGTGGCGGGTCCCGCGATTCTCGAAGCCCGTGGCCACTCCATGGTCTACGTCAACGGCGCACCGCGACCGGGTGATCCCTACGCCAACGGTTCGCTGCGGCTCCCGGTGATGCTCGAGGCGGGCGAGAACGAGTTCATCTTCAAGGTCGGACGGGGCCGCGTGAAGGCGCGACTGGTGGACGTGCCGCGGACCGAAGCCGGCGTCGCGAAGACCTTCTTCTTCACCGGCGCGGACGATACGGTCCCGAATGCGGTGGTCGGCGTCCCCCTCGATACGTACGCCGGCGTGGTGATCGGGAACCTCGGATCGAAGTGGATGCCCGATCGATCCATCCTCGTGACCGGCCCGGGCGGCGAAACGGCGACCAGCGCGATGCCCGCGATCCCCCCGGGATCGGTCCGGAAGGTCCCGATCCGGCTCGTGTCGGCGGCCGTGGAGACTCCGGGCGTCGCGACCTTCCGCGTGGAGATCGTGGATCCCGGTTCCGTCGAACCGGTCGACGTCCGCACCCTCGACGTCAAGGCCGTCGAACCGTCGGCCCCCCGGCGAGTGACCTTCCGGAGCGAGATCGACGACTCCGTCCAGTTCTACGGACTGGTCCCGAGCTCCACGGTGCCTCGCGAAGGCGATCCTTCGGGCGGTCCCGGGCTCATCCTCACCCTTCACGGTGCCGGCGTCGACGCCCGTCGCCAGGCCGCCGCGTACGCCCCGAAGGACTTCGCGCACGTCGTGGCGCCGACCAACCGACGCAAGTTCGGTTTCGACTGGGAGGACTGGGGCCGGCTCGACGCGATGGAAGTGCTCGACCACGCCCGACGGACGCTGGGCACCGATCCAGATCGCCAGTGGGTCACCGGACACTCCATGGGTGGGCACGGAACCTGGCAGGCCGCGGCCCACTTCCCCGACCGTTTCGCGGCGGCCGCGCCGAGTGCCGGCTGGATCGCGTTCCACACCTACGGCGCAGACCGGATCGAAGGGGACGACGATCCGCATTCGATCGAGTCGATCATGGCGCGGGCGGCCAATCCGAGCGACACCCTCCTGCTCCGGGACAACCTCGACGAACTCGGGATCTACGTCCTTCACGGTGACGCCGACGACAACGTCCCCGTCGATCAGGCCCGGACCATGCGACGGTCCCTCGCCGAGTCCCATCCCGACTTCGCCTATCACGAGGAGCCGGGCGCCGGACACTGGTGGGGAAATCGCTGCGTCGACTGGCCGCCACTGATCCGGTTCCTTGAGGACCGCTCGATCGATCGGGATCGGAATCGGTTTCGATTCACCACCGTCTCGCCGGGCATCAACGCCGGAGGCGACTGGTTCCGAATCGCCCAGCAGCAACGCGCGAACGCGCCGTCCCGGGTGCGGGGAACGCGGAATGACGAAGAGGGCCGCATCGAAATCTTCACGGAGAACGTGGCCCGCCTCGAGCTCGATCTCGACGACCGCGCGCCCGCCTGGACGGTGATGATCGACGGCGAACAGGTCGGCCCGGACGCGAAACTGGATCTCCTCAACGGCCGCGGTGCGCCCGCGTTCTACGACCGGACCCCCGACGGCTGGCGGCGCCGCGGCGTCATCAACCCGCGGGCGAAGCGGCCGGAACGGAACGGTTCGTTCAAGGACGTGTTCCGTCATCAGCCGATCCTCGTGGTCGGCACCATGGGAGACGAGGAGGAGGACCGAGTCACGCTCGCGAAGGCCATCCACGATGCCGAGGCGTTTCTCTACCGTGGAAACGGCGTGCTCGACATGATTCTGGACGTCGACTTCGACCGTGAGCAGCATCCCCGGCGGAACGTGATCCTCTACGGAAACCAGAAGACCAATGCCGCATGGTCGCAGTTGCTCGCGGACGATCCGCTCGAGATCGATCGCACGGGAATTCGCTTCGAAGGGCTCGAAGTGACGGGGGACGATCTCGCGGTGCTCGCGATCCGCCCTCGGCCCGACTGGGCGACCGTCTCGGTCGGCGTCGTCGCGGGAACAGGGATCGCCGGCATGCGGCTGACCGAGCGGATTCCGATCTTCCAGAGCGGCGTGCACTATCCCGATCTCGTGGTCTTCGGGCCGGAGTCGATCGAACCGAAGACCGCGGGACTGCAAGGCGTCCGGGCCGCCGCGTTCTTCGACCACGACTGGTCGCTCGGCGACGATCACGCGGTCCGCGAGACGCCGAAGGACGAGTGAATCCGAGTCGATGCCCGCTTTCGATTCAGGCCGAAATGCAAGACGCCCCCGGAATGTTCCGGGGGCGTCTTCGATGGTCGAACATGGAACGGGTCAGCTCTTGGGACCGGCCTTGGTCCGCATCTTGGGGAACGCCGCAAGGACCTTCTGAGGCCCGACGTAGCTCTGCCGGTTCTTCGGGGTGTACTTCCCGTCGGTCTCGTAGGACCCCTTCATGGCCACGTCGTCCTCACCGAGCACGACGAGATTCGGAATACCGCTGCCACCGTAGGTCTGCTTGATCTTGCGAAGCCCGGGCGCGCCGTACGGGACCGCGTAGAACGGCATGTCGTACTTCTTCATGTATCCCTGATGCGCCGACGCGTTTCGATCCGACGTCACGACCACGATCGCGAAGTCCTTGGCGTCGGGGTTCGCCTTCGCGAACTTCACCAGGGCGGGCGTGAACTTGCGGCAGGGAGGACACCAGCTCGCCGTGAAGTACAAGAGGACGAATTTCTTTCCGGCGATGACGTCCTTCGTGTTCACGAGGGTTCCGTCCTTGGTCTCGAGCTTGTCGCCGAACATGCTCATGATCCTCGCGTGAGCGCCGGCGTCCGCGGTCTTCGAATCGGCGGCGGTCGGCGCCTTCGCGGGCGGCGGAGACAGTGTCGGCTTCGCGGCGCCGTCCTGGGAGGCGATGCAGAGCGATGAGATGGCGAGCGTGATGCTGGCGAGGACGGTTGACATCGGGATGGACTCCGTTCGAGGTTGATGCTGCGTTCCGACTCACGATACGGCAAATGCCCGCGCGAATCGAGCATCCCCCACCGAACCGCGGATTCGGATCGAAATCAGGACACCGACGGATCCAGATCACGCCGTGGCCCCGCACCGCGTGACGCCATCGGCGTCGTCGAGGCCTCCGGGTCCGAAGCCGCCCACTCGATCCACTCGTCCACCGCGGCCTGCATCGATTCCAGGTCGGCCGCGGTCCGGATCGACTCCTTCAGCGACTTCACGTGGCCCATCGACTTCCCGTACCAGGAGATCCGCTGCCGCATCAGCTCCGCAGCGCCGCGAACATCGAGATGGTTGGCGCAGAGATCGATGTGACGACGGATCGTCAAGATCTTCTCGTGCAGGGTCGGTTCGGCCCGCGCCGCCTCCCATCGATGCCGGTCGTTGACGTCGGAGGATGCATCCCCGAGCCCCGCGAGTCGGATCGCGGCATCCGCCTGACGGAAGAGCCAGGGGGCGCGAATCGCGGCCCGGGCGATCATCACCCCCGCGCATCCGCTGTGTCGAATGAGTCGGACCGCATCGTCGGGACCGACCACGTCGCCGTTGCCGATCACCGGAATGCGACGAACCGCGGCGACCACCTCGCCGATGGCGTCCCAGTTCGCGCAGCCCTTGAATCGCTGCACCGTGGTGCGTCCGTGGACCGTGACGAGGGCGATGCCCGCGGCCTCGAGATCCCGAGCGAGCGCGGGCGCGACGATCGAATCCTCGTCCCAGCCGAGCCGGACCTTGGCCGTCACCGGGATTCGTCCGCCCGAATGGCGATCCACCGCGGCCACGATCCGATCGACCAGTTCGAGCGTGGACGGACAGTCCCGAAGAAGGAGCGAGCCGCCGTTCTTCTTGGCGACCTTGTCGACCGGACATCCCATGTTGATGTCGACCACCGCTGCGCCATGGTCGATCGCCCAGCAGGCCGCTTCGGGAAGCGGATCGTGCGGAGCGCCGTAGAGCTGCATGCCGAACGGCTCGTCGCCCGGCGCCGTCGCGGCGAGGACCATCGACTTGGAAGTCCCGGCGAGCACGGCGCGACTGTTGAGCAGATCGGTGTAGGCGCAACCCACCCCACCCAGCTCCCGGCACAGAAGTCGGAAGGCGAGATCGGTGTGTCCCGCGATCGGTGCGAGGAGCACCCGGGACTGAAGTTGGAGCGGGCCGATGGAAAGCATGATTCGAGCTCCGAGGTCGTCGAGGGTACGGTGCCTCCCATGTCGAACGCCAATGGAAACGTGGAATCGATCGGTGTGCATCCCTTGAAATCGGCCCGGGGCCTCTTCCCGTCCCGGTGGTGGTTCGGTGAGACCGGACCCCGGCTCGACCGACGCTGGATGTGCATCGACGAGAATCGTCGATTCGCGTCCCTGCGGGAGATTCCCGCCCTCGCCCGACTCGCGGTCCGGCTCGAAGCCGACGATTCGGCGAACGGGAAGCAGGGCCTCCCATCACGCGTGCATCTCGAATTCGACGGTGATCGACACGAATTCGAGCCTGTCGACGAAGCTGGTGNGCCACCCGCGATCGCATCGCTCTGGAAATCCGATCGTCAGGTGATCGAGGAGTCGGAGGCGGTGAGCGACTGGCTCTCCGATCGGCTCGGCGGCGCCTTCCGCCTCGTTCGGCATGCACCCGACCGGGATCCGTGGTTCCAACCGGAACCGGAAGCGGACGGCGCCACGACCGGCCTCGCCGACGGATATCCGGTGCTGCTGGCCTCGGCAGCCACCCTCGCCGAGGCGGTCCCGGGCGATTGTTCGATGCGGCGATTCCGTCCGAACATCGTGATCGAGGGCGTCGAAGCCTGGGCGGAGGAGTCCTGGACGCGGATTCGGATCGGCGACGAAGTGGAATTGGAACTTGCCAAGCCGTGTGTACGGTGCATCGCCACGACCGTGGACCCCGACACCGGAATCCGAACCGGGCCCGCACCCCTCGCCACCCTCGCCGCGGGTCGAACCTGGAACGGGAAGCCGGTCTTCGGATGGAACTGTCTCGTCCGACGTGAAGGATGGATCCGTTCCTCGGATCCGGTCACGGTGCTCGAGTCGCGGACACCAGATCCAAGAGACCGATAAAAACAACCTGCCTTGTTTCGGGGCGCAGAATGGGCATCACTGGAACTGGCTCCGCCAGTTTACGACACCTGTAGCGATTTTCACGGCGAGTCCTGGAAATTCACTTCCCCGGAGTGATTCGAGTGCTACTTTCGCATGCAGGGAAGTGGGTTTTGTCTTCGCAAGACCCCGAAACCGACGCGATAAGGGTCGCCCGGTGGTGAAAAGGGGATAGTCGATCGCAGTTCTGCGGCGCTTGCGCCGGTCCCGTTGGAGGCGGGACGACCCCATGTGGGTCGGGAAGTCGCGGTCTCGGGAAAGGGGCCACATCGTGGTACACGGATCCATCTTTTTGGCCGGACTTGCGTCCGCAGTNGCTGTCGTGACGGGCACCGCCGCCGGGCAGAACGGCTTCGGCGGCTCGCTTCAGTTGTTTTCCGACACCGGCGACACGGCGTGGATCGCGGGCGAACACGGTGCGACCGAATGGCTCGATGACGGATATCAGTTCAGCGGTTCCGATTCCAGCAGCGGCTGGAACGTGAACTGGGACATGCTCGGCGCCTCCGGCGTCAACGACAGCATCACCCTGAACTTCACCGTGACGAATCTCTCGTCCACGACCCAGACGTTTTTCCTGTTCGCGACCCAGGAGATCGAGGCGCTCGAGTCGACGCTCGCCGGCGGCTCGATCGCCGGGACGTTCACGGATCTCAATGGTGATGGCGTCACCGTGTCCTCCTCCGGCGGCGACTCGATCTTCACCGGTTTCTACGACGCGACGACCTTCGATCCGTTCGACGGAACCGTCATCGCGACGATGCTCGACGACACGACCGCCTCCGCCGGGAGTTTCCTCAGCGGGAACTACGACGCCGAAAGCTTCGGTGATTTTCCGGTCATTCCGGGCGAAGCGGCGGGCAACGTCGACTTCAACTTCGGTATCGCACTGCGGTTCGACGTGTCCGCGGGTGACACCGCCGCCTTCACCTCGAGCATGGTGGTCGCGGTCCCGGCGCCCGGGGCACTCGCCCTGCTCGGCCTCGGCGGAATCCAAAGACGACGACGAAGGAATTGATCCGAGGCGGACCACGCCGATAACCGCCGCAGACGGGACGACCGGACGCGGCATCGAACAACCTGGTGACCGCGCTCGAACGTCGCTTGAACTCGCGACCCCTCGAAGCACGCTTGCCAGTGAGAAAAACCGGACGCATCGGTTTGCGATCCCGGGCGAGAAGCGGAGAAGGGTTCGAAGGTCGTGCCTCGCACGCACCCCACGCACCCGAAGAACGAAAAAGGGGCTGAGACGTGATGATCACTTCGAGATTGAGACCAAGGCCGGGTGTCGTTCGATCGAGCGTGTTGGCGGGCGGGCTCCTGATGATCTCCGCATCGGCATCCGCCGGGTTCGAGGATGGCCCCGATCTCTCGGTGGGCTGGGTCGTCGATGGCGTTTCCTACAGCGGAACCCTCATCGGCACGGATCTTGGTGACGGCCTCTTCAGCTACGCCGCGACGACGTCCGACGTCGGATTCTCGATCGAATGGGCGATGACCGTGAATAACAACGGCTCGAACGGCGGCTTCCAGCTTCTCGGAAGCTCGGTCGGCGTGACGAATCTCCTCGCCAGCGATTCCGATTTCTCGCTCTCGATCCTGATGCCGTCGGTCTTCGGTGACGGCGTGGCGCTCTACGGCGGCAGCGTGGGCGGAACACTCACCGGCGACGCGGGAGGCGGCGTCCTTGCGGGCTTCGNCGAGGGGTCCTCGCTCTGGTCCGCCTCCGTCGACGGAACCACCATCGCGCAACTGATCGAGGATCCGTTCGTGATCACCACCGACCCGTTCGATTCCGCCGCGATCCCCGCCGCGGCCTTCGGCGAACCCATTCCGAGTCTCGAGGGCGTCTCACCCACCGCCTCGATGAGCGTGGACCTCGACTTCATCCTCGGTGCCGGCGACACCGTCGCCATCACCAGCACCTTCGTCGGACGGATTCCAACCCCCGCGACGCTCGCGCTCTTCGGCATCGCCGGTTTCAACCGACGTCGCCGTCGATCCTGATCACCCGGCGACTTCATTCCGAGTGAAGCCCTTTTCGCTCGACCGATCATTCCCTGTACCAGTGATGGCGGCCTTCCCTTTCAGGAAGGCCGCCGTCATGTTCGTGGATTCGAATTCGCGTCGACGTCCGGTTCAGTCGTCGTCGCCGGTACCGGCGGGCTGGGCTTCGGCGACCGATGCTTCAGCCGGATTCGTCGGTTCCGGTTCGGCCTCGACCTGAGCATCCGACTCGGGGGCCGCTTCCTTCTGCTTCGGGGCGGCGGGACGGAGTTCCTTGGCCTGGGGCAGATCGTCGAGGGTCGCCAGACCGAAGACCTCGAGGAACTCGCGAGTGGTCCCGTAGAGCATCGGACGACCGACCTCCTCGGCACGTCCGGCGATCCGCACCAACCGTCGCTCCATCAGCCCGCGCAGCACCTCTCCGGAGGCGACGCCTCGGATCGATTCCAGATCGGCCCGCAGGATCGGCTGGCGATAGGCGATGATCGCGAGCGTCTCGAGCGCGGCCTGACTCAGCCGGGACTGCTGACGAACGCCCTTGAGCCGGGCGATGTCGGCGGCGTACTCGGGAAGCGTAAGCACCTGCAGGCCGCCCGCGACCCGTTCGATTCGAAAACTCCGGTTCGCGGCGTCGTAGTCCTCGTTCAAGGCTTCGATCGCCTCGCGGATCGACGCCACCGGTCCGGGACCGACCGGACCGTCATCGTCCGAATCGTCATCGGCCTCGCGAGCGTCGGTGAGCAGATCGAGGATCGAGGCGATCTTCCGCTCGCCGAGTGGACGATCCGCGGTCATCACCACTGCTTCGACCCGCAACTTCAAGTCATGATCGTCGGACATGGGTGCTTCTCGTGGCGGAACGAGTGGGAACCGTGAGTCGGTTCGCTTCGCATTGAGGGTACCGCGCTCGAGAACCTCCCGCCCGCGTGCGAACGCGACGAGAACGCCTTCGGGAATCCGGATCCGGTGAGGCGTGCGGAAAGGCTTGCGGGGAAGCGTGCGGGAAGCGGCGGGCCCGATCAGCCGGCGGACCCGGCGAGCGACAACGCCGCGGCGGCGACCTGTCGTTCGTGTTCGAGTCGCTCCCGGGCTTCCGGAGAATGCGTGCCGGGCTCCGCGATCGCCGCCACGGCCGCGTCGAATCGCGACTTCGCGGCCGCCGTGTCGATCTCCGCGATGGGGACGATCTCGTCCGCCACGAGCACCAGCTTGTTGTCGTGCATCTCGGCGAATCCGCCGGCGAGCAGGAAGTTCTTCTCGGCACCCTGCTCGTACCGGATTCGAAGCCGTCCGGTGCCGAGTCTTCCGACGAACGGTGCAGCACCGGTGAGGATGCCGCGCTGGCCGTCCCACTGGGGGAACTCCACCTCGACGACCTCGTCGTCCATGATCTGCTCGGAAGGGGTCACGATCGCACAGTTGAAGTTCGCCACGCATGGTCTCCATCGGTCCGAGGCCTCCTCTTCGGAGGGAGGCCACGCGACGGAACATGGTAGCGGATCCGGGCCATGATCCCAGTCATCGGAGATCAGCCCCGTTCCCACCGGAGGAACCGCCGATTCTCCCCGACCGGAACGCCAGTTCGGCATTGGTGAATTCGGGGTCGTCGGTGACCTCCCGATCGATGCAGGTCGCCAGCCAGGTCGGGAGACGGATCGCGAGGGCGGCATCCCGATCGGGGGCCTCGACCTCCGCGAGGACCACCGGGACCGTCCTGAATCGATCGATCTCCCAGAGGAGTCCCGCCTCCGGGATCCGCCATCGCACCTTTTCGATTCGGCGGCTCACCGTCCCGGCCCACGCCGCCTCGAACGCGGCCTCGGTGATCGGTCGTTCGACCTCCCGGCGGACCAGCCCGGAGCCGCCCTTGAGGGTGTGCACGTGCCGGACCGCTCCACGACCGTCCCGAGTCTGACGGATCTCGCGGATCCGACCGACGGTCGGAACCTCTGATTCGGGAACCACCCGTCCGGTCAACGCCACGAAGTCGGATTCCGAGGGTGCCGCGAGATATCCCTGACGGATCTCCCAACGCTCGCCGCCGGCGACCAACGGACCGGCGGGATCCTCGAGCCCGGGCGGGAGTCGGTGCAGCAGCCACTTTCTTTCGATCTCGAATCCATCGGCCGGCGATCCGCTCACGAAGCACCGGCCGTCGCACCGACGCCGAAGTCGTCCGCCATGCCCGCGACGAGGTCGGCCAGCACGAACTTCATGTTGACGTTGCGGCCGATTTGAAACTCCGCGTCGGCGATTCGCTCGATCGCCCGCGCCATCCGTTCGACCGCGTCGTCGTCGCCGGCGGTCGCCGACGCGTCGAGCCCGAGACGGAGACGCGTGGCGAGGACCGCGGCGAGATGCGCGAGTCCCGCCTTGTTCGCCGCCTCCTTCGATGCCCGCTTGTCCGCCTTGACCGCGCTCTTCGCGTACTCGTCGACCAGTTCGTGAAGCGTGTCCGCGAAGTTCGCCGGCCACTCCCCGGACTCGAGGCGGGCCATGCCCGGTGCGACCGTGGTGCTCCAGTGGAGCATGCCGCTCGTTTCCGCCATCTCGAGTCGTCCCGGACTCCCATCGGAGAAGGCGAGGAGCCAGTCGCGAGTCGCGCCGTCGACGAGGACCGAACGCCCGTCGAGCCAGGTGTTCATCGAATCCTCGTCGAGACCGCGGAAGCCGACGCGCCGGCAACGACTTCGAACCGTCGGAAGCAATCGTTCCTCCCGTGTCGTGACGAGGATGATCACCACCCGCGACGCCGGCTCCTCGAGCGTCTTCAGAAGGACGTTCTGGCCGACTTGATCGAGCAGCTCCGCCTCCTCGATGATGAAGACCCGTCGGACACCCTTGTACGGCGTCCGCGCATGCACCGCCTCGTACTGCTTCCCGTCGACCTCGCCGCCGAGCATGTGCTCGCGGAGCACGCCCACTGGAATGTTCGACTGCTTCGACGCACGAAGCCGCGTGGAATCACTGTCCGCCGCGAGCTCCTTGCGGATCACCTTCAGATCGGGATGCGTACCGGCGTCGATCAGCAGCGCCGCCTCGGAGTCGAGTGGTGGCGAGAACGCGTCGATCTCGGCGGGCGAGAGATCGGGTTCCAGCAGGAGTCTCGCGAATCGAATCGCCGTGGACGTCTTTCCCACGCCGGAAGCCCCGTGGAAGATCCAGGCCTGCGGCACACGCCCCCCACGAAGCGTCACGCGAAGTTCCTCGACCGCCGAAGCCTGTCCGAGGATCGGATCGCGGCCCCGCGGATCGCCCTTCGAACCCGGAACCCTGGGGACGTCGTCCTTCTTCTTCACGGCGCCTCCGGAACGGAGACCAGCCTGCACTGCTGGGGCACCTGGGTCGAGGTGTCTCCGGGGCGCAGCTCGACCGCAGCCTCCTCACCGTTGATCAGGTGCACCGGGAAGTCCTTGAACAACGCCTCGACCTCCGGCGAGAAGAGCGTGCTTCGACCGTCGAAGGCCCGGCTGTCGAACACGCCGACGGTGACGACGCTCATCTCGGTGACGGAGTCGTGGTGATACCACGCGTCGAAGCCGCGGCGTCCCAGTTCGGAACACTTCGCCTCGGCGGCCCTCTGCACGTCGTCCCAGGAGATCTCGTCGGTGCCGAACGTCCCCCAGCAGGCGACCTGAAGCGTGTAGAGCGGATCGACCCTCGGATACATCATTCGAAGCCGACGGAGATCGCGTTCGCCCATCGGCGAGTCGTCGGGCAGCACGGAGAGGAATGCCATCGGAAAGGCGGGGCGTCCGTTGCGTTGCATCGACTTGATGCGGTCCCGTGCCGCGGCCGCCGCCGGATCCGCGGCGCTGGTGAACCGACCGAGCCAGATCGCGGACCCCTTGCTCGTGGACCGTATGAAGATCTCGCGGAGCTGCGGAAAGGTCCGCACGATGTCCTCGCGAATCGAGCGTGCCTGAAGCGGATGGGCATCGCCGCCGACCGTGACCAGCATCAGCGACCACCGGCCGCGCGATCCCGTGTCGATCGCGCCTCCGCCGGTCTCGTCCCCGAATTCCGACGCCATGGCCTCCGTTCGAGCGTCGAGGAAGACCTCGTCGCCCTCATCCATGAGCCCGGCGGTCGCGTTCAGTCGCCGCGGACCGTCCCCGCGAACCGCGGAATCACCCTTGCCGTCCTTTTCACCGCAGGCTGCCGGAAAAATCGACAAAATCGAGGTAATTGCGAGGACCGCGATGCGACCTCCGCGAATCGCCCCACGTCCGTGAAATATCCCGGTTCGCGATCGGGGCGGGGTGGGATTACGGGACACGCCGTTCTGATCGGTCATCAAGGCCCTCTCCAAGGGAACCCACGGAAAGAAATCGACGCCCCCGGGGATTTCATAAAACCAACCCCGGAATAGACTTGCGTCGTTCAGCAGGGAATCGTGCCCCACTCAAGTAATTCGACTCAAGACGACGATATGAATGTCAGCACGGAGAGGCAAACGAACCCCCCTCGCCTCCCCGCGTAGCGAAGCATCCAGGAAGCAGTTTCACCCCAGACTTGCGACTTCGCCCAGAGTCGCCGAGGTATCAAGACCCATGTCCGACATCGCCAACATCGCCGGAAACCGTGGCTCGTCAGCGGCTCGCCTTCAGCGGGCGGATATCAGCGAATCGTCCCCTCGTCCTCAGGAGTCCAAGGCCGACCGGTTCGGAAGGCGATCCGAGGATGCCGTGGAATTTTCCGCCCAGGCGCGTCGATATGCGGGTCTTCAGCCGCGTACCGTCGACTCGAACGACCGGATCGCCGCGATCCAGTCCCAGATCGAGGCTGGTACCTATGACACCGAGGAACGTTTCGGGGCCGCCGTCGACCGAATGATCGACCACGCACGCGCCTGATCCGGCCGAAAGAATTTCACCGACCAGACAACCCTCGCCCCCCCGGGGCGACGGTTTTTCGGTGCGAGCGGCGCTGCTAAAGCCTTCTGGACGCAACCTTTTGAGCATTCAGGCCTACCATTGACGTTGGTTTCGCCAAAGTCCGGACGGGGCCCCCAGGAGCACCAACGTGAAGATTCGAATCAACCTCACGGTTCCGCTGTTCGCGGCGGCAGCCATGGCGTTCTCCCCCGCGTCCGCCCAGCACACACCGCCGCCCGACGACATCCGATCACCCGAGATCCGACGTGACGCGCTCGTCGGGGTGACGGTCGTTCCGCGACCCGGTGAACGCATCGAAGATGCCACGGTCCTCCTGCGCGACGGTCTGGTCGAGGCGATCGGCACGGACCTCGATGTCCCGGCGGGTTATCGCGTGCGGATTCTCGACGATCACTTCGTCTACCCCGGTTTCATCGATCCCGCCGTGGTTCGGAGCGCCGGTTCCCTGCTCGATCAGGCCAAGTCCGGCGCCGGAAGCCACTGGAACGACCGGATCGTGCCCCAGGTCGACATGCGGGACACCGCGACCATCGACGCCGGCGGCCGGAAGGCGCTCCGGGAACAGGGTTTCACGATCGCCCAGGTCCTTCCCCAGAGCGGAATCCTGAGAGGACGCGGCGCCGTGGTCATGCTCGCGGACCGGGACATCGACGCCAGACCTTTGACCGAGGACGGCATGCTCTTCGCCGCCTTCGAGACGGGTGGCTGGGGTGGTTCGTATCCGGGATCGAAGATGGGCGCCATCGCGCTGCTTCGACAGACGTTCGAAGAGGCCGAGTGGCACGCCCGCAATCGCGCGATGTACCTCGACGACGCCGACGGCATGGAGCCGCCGGAGCAGTCCGATGCCCTCGACGCGCTGCAGGACGCGACCCGCGGCGGCCAGATCGTGATCTTCGACGCCGCCTCCGAACTGGACGCGCTGCGAGCGTCGCGAATCATCGATGAATACGAATTGAACGGCGCGGTGCTCGGCTCCGGCATGGAATTCCGCCGGGCGCAGGAGATCGCGGAGACCGGCCTGCCGGTCATCACGCCGTTGAAGTTCCCGAAGGCGCCCGAAGTCAAGGATCCGTACACCGCGGATCGGGTCACGCTTCGTGAACTCCAGACCTGGAAGCATGCCACGTCGAATCCGCGTCGGCTTCTCGAAGCCGGCGTCCCGGTGGCGTTCACCACCCATCGACTCGACAGCCCCGGCAGCTTCCACGCCTCGGTCCGGAAGACCATTCAAGCGGGCCTGGGCGCCGACGAGGCGCTCGCCTGCATCACCACCCGTCCGGCCCGCCTGCTGGGAATCGAGGATGTCGCGGGCACGATTCGTTCCGGAGGCATGGCGAATCTCGTCGTGATGGACGGCGAGATCTTCGAGGATGGTTCGAACATCCGCGAGGTCTGGGTCGCGGGCCGGCGAAGCGAAGTGAAGGTCCCGACCCGCTTCCCGCTCGGTGGAAAGTTCGACGTGCTGGTGGACGGCGAGGTCCTGGAGGAGCTCGAGGCGTCGATCGACCCGGACAAGAAGCGACTCACGATCGGCCTGATGAAGGTCGAGGAGGAGACGCCCGAGGTGGACGCGGCGACCGAAGCCGACGGCGAAACAGCCGATGCCACCGAAGACGAAGTCGCGGAAAAACCGGGCCGGGAAGATCCGATCTCCGGGACCTGGGACTGCGAAATCGAAGTACCCAACATGGGCGGGCTGCCCGTGACCCTCACGTTCATGCTCGACGAGAACGATCTCGTCACCGGTGGCATGAGCAGCGACATGTTCTCCGCCGAACTCGGCGGTCGCTTCGACCGGGCCGCCTCGACGCTCGAAATCCGGATGAGCATGGAGGGTGGACCGGGTGCCGAACTCGAACTGAAGGTCACTGGAGATCGGCTCGAAGGCAGCAGCGAGATGCCGGGAGGACGGACCGCCAATCTGACCGGATCCAAGTTCGCCGGCATCGAAGCCGACGAGGAATCCGAAGACCAGCCGCGACGCGAGCGCAAGCCGGGCGGACTCCGAAACATCAAGGTCGCAACCCGCGGGGTCGGATTCGCCGGTGACGGTGGCATGTTCGGCCTCGAGGGGGACGTGGTGGGCACCGCGGTGGTCGTCGAGGATCGACTCGTGGGTTCGCTCCAGACGCTCGACGGACGGTTCGTCCCCTTCGAACTCGTGCCTCGGATGCCCGAGGAGACGAGCGAGGAGATGGGAGACGAGGAATCCGAGGACACCGAAGCGGACGACGCGACCGAAGACGACGGCAACGAGATCGAGGCGCTCGAGCCCCTGCCGGTTCCGCTCGGCGCCTACGGACGAATCGAACCACTGCGACAGCGCAACGTGCTGATCCGGGACGCGACGATCTGGACCGCCGGAGACGCGGGCGTGATCGAGGGCGGCGACCTGCTGGTCGTCGACGGCCGGATCGCCGCCGTGGGAATCGATCTCGACGTTCCCTACGACGTGACCATGGTGGACGGCACCGGGCTGCACCTCACGCCCGGACTCATCGACTGCCACAGCCACACCGGCATCTCCGGTGGCGTCAACGAAGGTGGTCAGACCAACACCGCGGAGGTCCGGATCGGCGACGTCATCGATCCCGACGACATCGACTTCTTCCGGCAGCTCGCCGGTGGACTCACCGCCGCGAACCAGCTCCACGGTTCGGCGAACCCGATCGGCGGACAGAACTCGGTGGTCAAGCTCCGCTGGGGCGGGACGGTCGAGGACATGAAGTTCGAAGGTGCGAAGCCGGGAATCAAGTTCGCTCTGGGCGAGAACGTCAAGCGGGGCGGTGGATATCCCGACACCCGGATGGGCGTCGCCGCGTTCATCGAGGATGCCTTTCAGGCCGCGCTCGAATACGACGCCGCCCGTGACGCGTTCGCTGCGCTTCCTCCCGAGGAGCAGGCCCGACGATCCCCGCCGCGCCCCGACTTCGAACTCGACGCCGTGGTCGAGATCCTCGATGGCGACCGGATCATCCACTGCCACAGCTACCGTCAGGACGAGATCCTGATGCTCCTCCGCCTCTGCGAGCGATACGGCGTGCGGATCGGCACGCTCCAGCACATCCTCGAGGGGTACAAGGTCGCGGACGAGATCGCCGCACACGGCGCGGGCGCGAGCAGTTTCAGCGACTGGTGGGCCTACAAGATGGAGGTGATGGACGCCATCCCGCACAACGGCGCGCTGATGAACGAGGTCGGCGTCCTGGTCTCGTTCAACTCCGACGACGACGAACTCGCGACCCGGATGAACGACGAAGCCGCGAAGGCCGTTCGCTGGGGCGGACTCGATCCCCACGATGCGCTGAAGTTCGTCACGATCAATCCCGCCCGCCAGCTTCGAATCGACGACCGCGTCGGCTCGCTCGAAGCCGGCAAGGACGCCGATTTCGTGATCTGGAACGCCGCACCGCTCTCGAGCTACGCACGATGCGAGGAGACGTGGATCGACGGCATCCGCTACTACGATCGCGACGAGGCGGCGGAGCTCCACGCCGAAGCCATGCTGGAACGCGGCAGGCTCCTCGCCAAGGCATCCGGCGGTGCGTCCGACGACGAACCGGAGGCCGACCAACGGCCCGGCCGCCGCGGTCGTCCGACCGGCCTGCTCGCCAGGATGCTCCAGGATCGCGAGAACCTGCTCCTGGAGCGGGTCGCCCGGGGCGACGATCCCGCGGCGATCAAGGCCGGGGAATGCGGATGCGGTTCAGCCTCGATGATCGAACTCGCCCGGAGCCTCGCCCGGGATCGCGCCCGTCTCGAAACGCTCGAATCGGAGAAATCCCGATGAAGTCTCCCACCCCGTTCATCTCGATCACCGCGACGTTCGCGATCGCGGCGTCCGTCTCCGGGCAGTCGGCGCAGGTTCCCGCCCCGCCCCAGACCGAGTCGCTGCTCATCCACAACGCGACCGTGCATGCGGTCTCCGACGACCATCCCACGGCGATCGACGCCGGCTGGGTCCGATTCGAAGACGGACGGATCGTCTCGATGGGTGAGGGCGAACCGCCGCAGACCGCCCTCGACGACGCCAGGCACATCGACGCCGAAGGCCTGAGTCTCGTTCCCGGATTCATCTCCGGACCGAGCCAGATCGGCCTGCTCGAAGTCGAACAAGTGAGCGCGACCGACGACCGCCGGGAAGGCGCAAGCCGAAGTCCCGAAGCGGCGGCGTGGATCGCGGTCAATCCCGACAGCGACCTCATTCCGGTCGCCCGTTCCGGCGGCGTCCTGCACACCCTGGCGATGCCGATCGGCGGAACCATTCCGGGCAGAGCCAGCGTGCTGCGGATGGATGGCTGGACGACCGAGGATCTCGCGCTGGTCCGGGATGCGGGCGTGATCGTGAGCTGGCCGATGGCCGCGCCGATCCGCGCTTCCTGGATGCGTCGCGGCAGTGGCAGTCAGCGACAGAGCATCGAAGCCAGACTCAAGGCGATCGATACGTGGTTCGACGACGCCGAGGCGTGGGCGGACGCTCGCGCCGCGGACGAGACCACGCCCACGGATCTCCGGTTCGTCGCCATGCAGCGGGTGCTCGAAGGTGAACGACCCGTCTTCATCCGGGCCGATTCCCGGGGGCAGATCGAAACCTCGCTCGCCTGGGCCGCGGCTCGTGACCTTCGGCCCGTGATCGTCGGCGGCAGCGCCGCCGCGGAGTGCATCCCGATCCTCCAACGGACCAATGCCTCGGTCATCCTGACCCGCGTCCATCGGCTCCCGCCGTCTCGTCACCACGCGGTCGATCGATGCTTCACCGTCGCCAACGCCCTCGAAGCGGCGGGCGTGCCCTTCGCGATCGGCGCCGAAGACGAACCCGCCCATGAACGCGAGATCGCTCACAATGCGGCGACCGCGGCGGCCCACGGGCTTTCAAGAGAAGCTGCGCTCCGCGCCATCACCCGAGGACCGGCCGAGATCATCGGGGTCGGCGACCGACTCGGATCGATCCAGTCCGGCCGCAGCGCGACGTTCTTCCTGTGCGAAGGCGATCCACTCGAGGTCGTGAATCAACCCATGCGGGCCTGGATCGACGGGCGTGAGCTCGACCTCGGTGACCGACAGAAGCGGCTCTACGACAAGTACCGGGAGAAGTACCGCCAGAAGGGGATCATCGACGGCTGAATCGCAGGATCAGTCTTCGAGCGGGACCGGGAGATCGAATCCCCTCGACTGGCTCAAGATCGCACCGTCCCGTCCCTGATAGGAGACGTCGATGCGGAGCCGTCTTCCCGCGACCACGTTGGGCAGGGTGACGTCGATCGGTACGAGATAACAGCCGGTCACCCGTTCGAAGTGCGCCATCGACGTCGATCGGTCGTCGATCGAGATCCGCTCGACCACGGGGTCGTCGTTCTCATCCTCGCGGCTCACCGCGACTTCGAGCGTGCCGCATCCCTTCGTGGTGTCACCGTCCGCGTCGATGAAACGCACGCGGACCTCCAACGGCCGGCGACCATCGTCGCCCGCACGCCCGACCCGCGTGAGATCCGAGATCTGCATCTCCGTCGGCCACCACGGCCAGGCGAGGTCGTTTCGCGCCGATGTCTTGTTGGGCGAGCACGCGAATGCCGCCAGGACGATCGAAAGGACCGACAGGAGCGCCACGCCCGAACGCGATCGATGTTCAGGGACGGTGCCGATCATCCAGTTCCAACTCGGTGGGGTTCCGGGGAGCCGGCGTCTCGGATGGCTCGCTCAGATCCTCGATCAACGTGTAATGATCGAGATTCAGGGTGGTGATCTCACCACTGTCCAGTTCGATCTCGAGGCGGTCGAGCCACAGCCGATCGTCCTTGGCGTGGGCGTACCACGAGCCGGTCTGGGATTGTCGGTAACGAAGGACCCGGCCCTCGCAGGTGGTCGACCAGACGCCGTTGGTCTGGGGAACCTGTTGGGTGACCCGCACGCGGGTCCCTTGATCGAGGATGGATGATTCGAGTGCCATGACGGTGCGAGTATACGCGGTGACGGATCATTCGAGGCCCGGGTTCGGACCATCAGCTCGCGGTACCACCTGCTTCGGCGATCACGTCCGCCGGGCCAAGGAGGCATCGACTGGCTTGCGCTCGCCATGAAGGGCCCATCCGGGTCGAGACCACGCGGCGGACGTCGTCGGCGCCGATGCCGTCGAATTCCGTGAGCAGATCCGCCGTCGACCGGGCGTGCCCTCTTCTGAAGACATCGAGTGCGAGCTGCCGCGCCCGCGCGGGACCGTGTTCCTGCTGCATCAGTCCTCCCGCGCGGAGTCCCACCGCGATCCGGGTGACCTCCTCGTCGGTCGGGCCGGCGTCGAATTCCTGAAGGACCGCATCGATCCGTTCGAGGGTCTCCGCGACCCGCTCCGGCGTGGTGCCGGCGGAGATGGTGCAGGCGCCGAGTGCGAAGCCTTCGGAGTAACGGGCCGACACCGAATAGGCGAGTCCGCGTCGTTCGCGAACGTCGAGGAACAACCGACTCGAACTCCCGCCTCCGAGCACGCCGATCGCGGTTCGGAACGCGAGCTGATCAGGGTCGGAGGCGATCGGCCCCGTCAGCCCGATGCCCACGTGGACCTGTGAAGTCTCTCGCTCGATGAGGAGCTCGCCGCCGGCCGCGGCGCCCGCCGGCTCCGGCGTCGGGCCGGTCCCTTGCCAGTCCGCACATCGCGCCTCGAGCAGTTCGATCACTCGATCGTGGTCCACGTCCCCCGCGATGGCGAGAATCGATCCTTCCGGCCGGGCGACCTCGTCCCAGTGCGTCCGCAGATCAGCGTGGGTCGCCGCCTCGAGGTGATCCTTGATGCCGAGGCCATGGCGATTGAAGGGAGCGGGGAACCGAATCTCGTCGAGCCTGATCCCCGCGTAGGACGCGGGATCGTCCTCGACGCCCGAGAGTTCCTGAAGACAGAGGGATCGGACGGCATCGAGGGCGGCTTCGGGGAACCGAGGGCGGCGGACGAGATCCACGAGCCGATCGAGGCCCGCGAGAAGCTCGCCGCCCGCCATCGTCGCGTTCACGTGCTGGTGATAGGTGTCGGCGATGACCGATCGACGCATGCCGAGCCGATCGAGGGCGTCGGAGAATCCACGGCTGTCGAATTCACCGGCGCCACGAAGGAGGAACTCGGAGAGCATCGTCCCCCAGCCGTCGCCGCGACCCAGTGGATCGCAGGCGCTTCCTCCCGGGACCAGCCAGGTGACGCTCGCCGAACGCTGGGAGGGATTTCGCTCCGTGACGACCTGAAGGCCGTTGTCGAGTCGAGTGGAACGAAGGAGGCTTGTGGTCTGGGTCATCGTTTTCGAAGGGTACCCGTGTCAACCTCGGGTCGTCGTCCGAAAACAAGTGCATTTGCCCGTACGACTCGAATGACCCGTCGTCTCGCAGAGGCATGAACCCCATTCCATCTGATTCGATCCGGTCCGCCTGGACGATGTTCGATGTCGCTTGATGGAGCGGAGGACACGCTCGCGGAATCAACGGAGATTCACGGCGGACGGAGGCCTGGAAGGACGGACGACGATGCGATCCACCCTCAACCTGCTGACCATCCTGACGCTCGGAATCCTGATTCTCGGTGGGTGGCGGGTCTATGCCGATGCGAGACAGGAAGACCGGATGATCTCGATCGCCCGGATCGCGAAGGAGCGACTCCATTCTGAGATCCGACTCCGCAGTGCGCTCGACGGCAATGCCGTGACCACTCAGGGATGGGTGCGCGACGTTCCGATCGAGTGGTTCCATCCGGTGCCGATGAATCCCTGGTTCGAATCGACGGACCGCCCGTGGCTCGAGGTCGCGGCACCGCGGGACGGGCGACGACGTGAACCACGGGAAATCGCGATCAGCCGACCCGATCAGGCCGCCTGGTGGTTCAACCCCGGAAACGGTGAAGTTCGTGCCAGAGTTCCCCAGCTCGCCACCTCCGCGGCGACCCAGGCGCTCTACGACCTCGTCAATCACTGACCCCCGCCGGCGGATCGGACCGATCGAGCGTGTCCGCGATGACGTATCGCCCCGCCGCACGCCCGACCGCGAGCCATTTCGCGGCGCGGATCGCTCCGATCGCGAAGACCGAACGATTCAACGCCTCGTGTCGAACCACGACTCTTTCGTCGTCGTTGGCGAACACGATCTCGTGCGTTCCGACGGCGTCGCCCTCACGATGCGAGACGACGTGCGAACCATCGACCGCTCGACCCGCCGCCCGGAGATCCGAAACGATGCTCCGCGCGGTCCCGGAAGGCCGATCGACCTTGCCTGAGTGATGCGTCTCGGAGATCGACACCGACCAGTCGTCCAACGCGTTCGACATCGCACCGAGCAACGTTCGGACGGTCGCGATACCCAGGGACGTATTCGAGGCGATGAGTACGGGAATCTTCGATTCCAAGGCCTTGAGAGCTGATTTCGCGGCCTCATCAAGACCCGTCACGCATTCCAGAATCGGCATTTCATGCGCTTCAGCGATCTTGCAGGCGCGATGCACGCCATCAACCGTGGACGCATCCACCAGGACGTCGAATCGGCGTTCGCGGGTCGCATCGGGTTCTTCACCTCGTCCGATCGGTCTCGTCACCTCGCAGCCTTGCGATGCGGCGTGACGGACGATGGACGAACCGAGACGGCCGTCCGCACCCACCACACAGAGGCGGACGGGGCGAAATCCCGCATCCAACGACTCGCGAACGTTTTTTGTCAAGGTTCTTCCCATAGTCGTCCGAAGAGGGTACAAATTTCTTGCGAGTAGTCGTCGTTGCGCCGGCCACTCTCTCCGACACTCCGACAGCGCAACCAAAGGAGCCATGTTCATGGCCAAGAAAAAGAAGAAGGCGACCCGAAAAAAGGCCGCCAAGAAGACCACGCGTAAAAAGGCCGCCAAGAAGACCGCCAAGAAGAAGACGACCCGTAAGAAGGTCGCCAAGAAGAAGACCACTCGCAAGAAGGCTGCCAAGAAGACTGCAAAGAAGAAGACCACTCGCAAGAAGGCTGCCAAGAAGAAGACCACTCGCAAGAAGGCCGCCAAGAAGAAGACCACTCGCAAGAAGGCCGCCAAGAAGAAGACGACCCGCAAGAAGGTCGCCAAGAAGAAGACTGCGAAGAAGAAGACCACTCGCAAGAAGGCTGCCAAGAAGAAGACCACTCGCAAGAAGGCC
>NZFT01000081.1 GCA_002690755.1 Phycisphaerae bacterium | reverse complement strand
GATCGCGGCCCTGCTCGCGGATCTCAAGCAGCGGGGATTGCTCGATTCAACGCTGGTGATCTGGGGCGCCGAATTCGGGCGGACGCCGTTCAGCCAGGGTTCCGACGGGCGTGATCACAACCAGCACGGCTTCAGCATGTGGCTCGCGGGCGGAGGCATCGCCGGGGGCCGGACCTACGGCGCCACCGACGAATACGGATATCGCGCCATCGATAAACCAGTCGAGATCCACGACCTCCACGCGACGATGCTCCATCTGATGGGCATCGACCACGAACGGCTCACCGTCCGCTTCGGTGGACGGGACATGCGGCTCACCGACGTCCACGGCAAGGTGATGCACGACTGGATCGCCTGAGCGGCGCCTCGGTCCGCGTCACGCCGAAGGCGCGGCGCCGGTCCGCTGTTCACGAAGCCATGACGCCCGAGCACGGGGAATGCGGGTCTTGCCGGTCTTGGACCGACGCCACCACGCGACCAGCATCACCAGGATCGTGATCACGAGGATGGCGCCGACGCCGATGGTGACCCAGTGCAGCGGCCCGCTGGTCGAGAGCCCCCGTTGCGCGGCGTACCCGAGACCGAGCTGGAATCCGACGCTCAGGATCGCCGTCGACAGTTCGACCAGCAGGAACACGCCCCACGAGAGATGCACGAGTCCGCCGACCGCGACGCCGACGGTTCTCGATCCGGGAATGAAACGCGACACGAGCAGCACCCACGTCCCATGCCGGTCGTAGAGGGCCTTGACCTGAAGGATACGCTTCGGATGCGCCTGCTTGCGAAACCAGTGCGTCCCGACGAGGCGGCCTCCGAACTTCCGACAGACCAGGAACCACAGCGTGTCGCCGCCGGTGACGCCGAGGTAGGCGGCAAGCACCGTCCAGAACATCGGGAACTTCCCGGCCGCGATCTCCCAACCGGCGGGAATGACGATGAGATCTTCCGGCAGATGCAGCCCCACGCCCGCGATGACCAGCAGCCCGAACACCGCGATCGGACCGTAGAGGTCGAAGAGATGCTGGACGAAATGGTCGGCGGTCTCGTGCATGACTCGCCCCAGAGTATCCACGGTTCCAAGGTCGCCTGCTCGAAGGTCGAGTCCGCCCCGTAACATTCACCTTCCCATGCCGACCCTCGCCGCCGCCTATGTCCACGACCTCTCACCCTTCGCCCTTCGCTTCGGCGACGGGTTCGGGGTCCGGTGGTACGGGCTGGCCTACCTGACCGGCTTCATCGCCGGCTGGTTCATCCTCCGCTGGATGGCGAAGACGGGCCGAGGACTGATGAAGCCGGAGCAGGTGGGCGACTTCATGACCTGGATGGTCGTCGGCGTGCTCGTCGGTGGTCGCCTGGGCTACGTCTTCTTCTATTCCATCGATCTCCTGTGGACGTTCTCCGGCTCGTTCCCGTTCTGGGGCGTGCTCGAGATCCACAAGGGCGGCATGGCGAGTCACGGCGGGATCCTGGGCGTGATGGCGGCCTGCATTCTTTATGGACTTCGGAATCGGATCACGCCGTGGCACCTGGTCGACTGCGTCGCGATCTGCGCCCCGATCGGTCTCGGACTGGGTCGAATCGCCAATTTCGTCAACGGTGAACTCTGGGGCCGACCACTTTCCGCCGAACGACAGGCCGATGCCCCGTGGTGGGCCGTGAAGTATCCCGACGAGATGCTCGACCCCGATTTCCAGAACGGGGCGAACGTCGACGGGCTCGCGACCATGGTGTCCAACCCGAACGGGGAGTGGGGACGACAGACGCTTCGCGATGCGGTGTACACGGGCCGGTCCGATGTTTCGGATGCGATCGCCTCCTATCTGACCGCGTACTACCCGAGCCAGTTGTTTCAAGCCTGCACTGACGGCCTCCTGCTGTTCGCGCTGCTCGCGATCGTGTGGTGGAAACCGCGCAAGCCCGGGATCATCGGTGGCTGGTTCATGATCGGATACGGCGTGATGCGAATCGTCTCGGAACAGTTCCGCGCCCAGTACCTGACGAACTGGGGCGTCTCGAGCATCTGGCCCGCGGCCGGCCTCAGCGCCGTGATGATCGCGATCGGACTCGGGATGATCTGGTGGTGCGGCCGTCGGAACGACGATCCGATCGGCGGTCTTCGTCGCCCCGCGACCGTCTGACCCTCGGGACCTTCGATCGGGTTCCGACCGCAAAAGAACACCGCCCGGTCGGGGGACCGGGCGGCGCTTCGGAGGGTGTGAACCCTTCGCTTCGCTCTGGATGGCGTGGTGACGCCGGATCAGGCGGCCTTCGTCGTCTTGCCGCGACCGACGGTGCGCTCTTCGAGGTTCGCCCGGACTTCGGGGTAGGCCTCGAGCTGCTCCATGAGATCGTCGGGTCCGGTCGCCCAGAGGTCGGCGCCGATCTCTTCGGCGAGGCCCGGGGCTCGGTTGAAGATTCCACCACCGACCACGATCTGCATCTCGGGGATCGCGTTGATGCCGCGGATCTGATCGATGAGCTGACGGATGCCCGGGGCGTCGGAACCGCCGGAACTGAACATGAGCAGGATGTCGGGGCGACGCTCGTGAACCTCGGCCATGATGTCGTCGTCGGCGATGTTTCCACCGCCGTAGGTGACTTCATAACCATCGGCTTCGAGCAGATCGGCGATCAGTCGGCCCGAAAGGTCATCGAGTTCGTTGGGTCCGCAGAACATGCAGATCGATCGGCCGCGGGCGGGCTTGGCTTCGTATCGATCCTGGTTCTGCGAAATGAGACCGCTGAGGGCCCGAGTCGCGTACTGCTGGGCGAGCCGCGTCATCTGGTCCTGTCGGTAGAGGGTGGTGATGTTGTTGATGGTGGGCCAGAAGACCTCTCGAGCGATGATGTCCGCGGAGATGTCGTGATCGATCGCGGTCTCGACGAGCCGCCGTGAGGCGTTGCGGTTTCCGGAGACGAGCGAGGCGAAGAGGCTTTCGATGAAGAGGTCGGTGTTCATGTCGGTTCCTTCTGGTTCGTGCTGGTTCTTGCTGGTTCGTGGCCCGAGTGGCCGAGGCGATCCCGGGCGGCGCCGGTTCCTCGGCGTCGTGAGTCGGTCTCTGGGAGTTTTCGGTGTCGAGTTCGTCTCGACCGGGTGAGCTGCAAGCGTCGGTGTGTTCCCGTCGCTGGGTACTTCTTCGACGCGATCGCCGATCCATCCGCATCGCGGATCGATTTCGAGTTACCGGATCAGATCGGCGTGGTTATGGACCATGTTCACCCTGCAATGACGACCGAGCCTTCGATTATCGGCGCCGATCGAGCGCGATCAATCCGTCGGTGGGTGCGCATTCATCCATTGGAAGACGCTGCTCTCCGGCAGGTCGGCGATTCCGAGCTGGCGAAGCATGTTGATGCACTGGGCACGGTGATGCATCGAATGCGTGGTCACGTGGGCGAGAATGCCTCCACGGGTGAAGGTGTAGGTCGTTCCCTCCCGTTCCCGGGTGATCACATCCGCGAAATCCCCCTCGAGCGCCGCCGAACGAAACGCCGCATTCGCCTCGCGCTGTCGTACTCGAAAGGCCTCGATGGTCCGCGGCGGGTCGTCCCGCATCGCGGCGAAGGGATCCTCCTCCCCGCGAAGCACCCCGGTCCAGCCGATCATCGCACCGAGATCATGGGCGATGGTCGCGCGAAGCGAACCGATCCCCATCTCGAAGGTCCGGTCGAGCGCCGCGTCATCGAGGGGTTCGCACGCGTCGAAGAGCCGCTCGTTCGCCCAGGCGTCGAAGTCGAGCAACACGAGATCCGGTCGGGTGGGGGTCGTCATGTCCGGATCTTATTCGACCTCGACGCGGACAAGCGGTTCGATTCGCTGCGAACCGATCCGGACTTCNGCGGCCCGGGCATGACCCTCGAGCCCCTCCATCCGCGCGAACGCCGCGATCTCCTCGATGTCCTTCGTCTTCGGTCCCGTCGGCGACGCCCGAAGCCAGGTGCGGACCCGGAGGAAATCGAGCACCGAAAGCCCGGCGGTGAATCGTGCGGTTCCCCCGGTGGGAAGGACGTGGTTCGGTCCGATCCCGTAGTCCCCGAAGACCTCGCCCGCACCACCGCCGATGAACACCCCGCCGGCGTGACGCACCCGCCCCGCGATTTCATCCGGATCCTCGGTCAGGATCTCGAGGTGTTCGGCGGCGATCCGGTCCGCGATCATCACAAGTCCGTCCCGGTCGTCCACTCGGAAGACGCCGCCCCGGCGGAGCGCGGCGGTCGCATTGGCACGGTTCGGTTCCGGCAGCGATTCCAACCGCCGCCGCACCGCGGATCGGATGTTCGAACCGGCCGACGACGCCGTGGTGGCGACCCAGACCCCCGCGTCCGGATCATGTTCGGCCTGCGCGATCAGATCCGCGGCGATCACCTCGGGATCCGCATCCCCGTCCGCGAGGATCAGTAGTTCGCTCGGGCCCGCGATCCCGTCGATCTTCACCGGTCCGTGAACCGGCCCGGCGACCAGCGCCTTCGCCGCCGTGACGTAGCGGTTCCCCGGACCGACGATCATGTCGCATCGAGTACCGAAGCATCCTTCGGCGAACGCGCCGATCGCGTGCACGCCACCCGCACCCAGCACCGAGTCGGCGTCGGCGAACCAGGCTGCCGCAAGCATCGCTTCGGTGGGATTCGGGCTCGCCACTCGAACCATCGAGACGCCCGCCACCCGAGCCGGAATCGCGGTCATCAGGACGCTCGACGGCAGGGGGTACCGACCACCGGGGGCGTAGCAGCCCACCGATTCGATCGGGACGAGGTCGTGACCGGATTCGAATCCTCCGCCCGAAGCGGGTCCGGACGCGATCCGCACCGGAGAAAGCGCCGTGAACTGCCGCTCGGCGAACGATCGAATCCGCGTGGCCGCCGATTCGATGATGCGTCTCGACGCCGCGGGAACGCGATCCACCGCCAGGCGCATCCGATCGCGATCCATCGTCACCGGATCGCCCGGGCCACGTTCGTCGAATCGGTCCATCTGCGCCACGATCACCGGTTCGCCGCCGGCTCGAATCGCGTCGAGCATCGAACCGGCGAAGGCCAGGGCCTCGGGAACCACCGCCGGAGTCCTTTCGATCGCCGCATCCACCGACCGATTTGGAAGAAGAGATTCGTTCATGACGTGATCTCCAGATCAGGGGTCTTGGCTTCTCCACCGCGACGCGTCAGACGACCGGTTCGACGTTCCAGTTCGGCGACGACCGCGTCCAGTCCGACGCCGCGACTCGCGAGCGTGGTCAGCGTGAAGTAGAGAAGATCGGCGGCTTCGTGGACCGTCTCGTCGGTGGTGACCGCGTCCGCGAGTTCACCGGCCTCCTCCACGAGCTTCGCACGAAGGAGACCTGCATCGGACGCGAGCCGGGCGGTGTACGATTCGGGATCCGACGTCCGGATCCGATCGGTGATCCGGTCGGCGATCGCGGGGACGCCCTGCCGGTCGCCCCAGCATCCGAAGGTGCCCTCGTGACAGAAGCCTGCGCCACGCTGCCGCACCGTGAATCGGATCGCATCCCGATCGCAGTCGAGGTCGACGCGGACCAGTTCCTGTTCGGCACCCGACGTCGATCCCTTCTCCCAGAGTCCGCGACGTCGTGACCAGTAAACGCCACGACCGGTGTCGAGCGCGCGACCCAGGCTCGCCGGATTCGACCACGCCAGTCCCATCGCCGCACCCGACTCGTCACACACCACGGTCGGCCAGAGACCGTCCGGCCGATCGCTGTGAAGCAGTCCGCCGATGATCTCCGCTGGATCCAGCCCTTCTTCATACAGCGCGCGTCCGACCTGGACGTCGACCCCGATTCGGTCGAGCGACACGATCTCCTCCACGGACTTCGTCCCGCCCGCGGCCACCAGCTGACGGTCACCGACCAGTCCCCGCAGCAGCTTGGCGCGTTCGAGGTCCAGCCCCGCACCGGTACCCTCGTGTTCGACGAACGTCGCCAGGAATCCCGAGACGAAGGGTCGAAGTCGCTCGATCCGGGTTTCGACGGTCTCACCCGTGCGCCGACGCCAGCCTCGATCGACCACCTCGCCGTCCCAGGCGTCCACCGCGGCGATCACCCGTTCGCGGGGCAGCGTCGAGAGCAGTTCGGGGGTCGCGGCGGTTCCGATCACCACCTTGCTGGCACCCGCATCGAGCCACCGCACCGCGGTCGCCCGATCTCGGATACCGCCGCCGACCCGACACCGTCCTCGACGACAGAGTCGTTCGATGAGGTCACGGTTGTCACCCTGACCGACCGCGGCGTCGAGATCGACGATGGCGACCTCGCCGAGACGCGCGAATCGGTTCATGTGCACGAAGGGATCTCCGCCGTCGAGCAGGAACTCCCGGCCCTGCCTCCACTGGACGGCGCGCCCCTTTGAAATGTCGATCGATGGAATCAGCATGTCCGAATCTCCTTTCCTGCGGCGAGCAACGATCGCTTGAGATCGCCGATCCCCACCTGACCCTCGTGAAACACACCGGCCGCGAGGGCGCCGGTGGCACCCGACGCGAACGCGGCTGCGAAGTCCCGCCACGAGGCGGCGCCGCCACTCGCCACCACCGGCACCGATACCGCACGGGTGATGGATCGAATCAGTCCGAGGTCGTACCCCGATCGCGTGCCGTCGCGATCGTGACTGGTGAGGAGGATCTCCCCGGCACCCAGATCCACCGCGCGGCTCGCCCATCCGATCGCGTCGAGTCCGGTCCGACCCCGGCCCGATCGAACCAGGAGTTCCCAGCCCATCCGGTCGCGGCGGATCGCATCGATGGCGATCACCACGCACTGCCGACCGAAGCGATCGCGAAGCGATTCGATGAGTTCCGGCCGCATCACCGCGGCGGTGTTCACGCTCACCTTGTCGGCGCCGGCGTCAAGCAGGCGATTCGCCGTCTCGACGTCGCCGATCCCACCTCCGACCACGACCGGAACATCGACCACCTCCCGGATCCGGCGCACCAGCGCCGGCGTCGCGGATCGACCTTCGGAGGTCGCCGACACGTCGAGCACCACGATCTCGTCGGCACCCGCGTCCGAATATCGACCGGCGATCTCGACGGGGTCCCCGATGTCCCGAAGACCTTCGAAGCGGACGCCCTTCACGACCCGTCCATCACGCAGATCGAGACAGGGAATGATTCGATTCAGACGCATCGCACGACCTCCGCTTCAAAGGCGGATTCGGTCCACCGCGCCAGGATCCCGGCCCCGAAGCGCCCCGATATCTCGGGATGGAACTGACAGGCGACGGTTCGTCCACGTTCGAGTCCGGCGATGAAGTCGCCTTCGTCTTCGCTCCACGATGCCTTCCAGTCCGCGGGCGCCGATCGCAACGCGAATCCGTTCGCGAAGTAGGCGTCTCCCGAATCGAGCATCGGGCCACCCGACGCCTCGATCCGGTTCCAACCCATCTGAGGTCGCACCGCCGCCGGCGGCATCGCCTCGATCGCCGCATCGATCACGCCGAGTCCCGCGACGCCCGGCGCCTCGGCGCTGCCTCGACACAGCATCTGGAGTCCGAGGCAGATGGCGAGGATGGGCCGGCCCTCGTCGAAGCGAGCGATGATGGAGGCCCGAAGACCGTTCCGATCGATCGCGGCGATGCCCGCTGCGAAACTGCCCACGCCCGGAAGCACGACGGCCGTCGCGGTGGCGACCACGCCGGGATCGACGCCCCGAACCACCGGGACCCCCAGGCGTCGGAACCCCGCTTCGATGGACGACATGTTCGCCACCCCGGTATCCACGATGTAGATGCTTCGATCCATCAGAGCACTCCCTTGGTGCTGGTCATCCGATCACAGGTTCGAATCGCGGCTCGAAACGCCACCGCGATCGACTTGAACGCGGATTCCATCTTGTGGTGGTCGTTTCGACCCTCAAGCACCCGGACGTGGAGCGTGAACGGCGCGGTGAGCGCGAGCGTCTCGAGAAAGTGCGTGGCGTTCTCGCACGCCAGGCCACCGACCGAAGGACGGAGGAGATCGAGGTCGATGGTTGCGCTGGGACGCCGGGCCAGATCGATCGCGCTCCGAGACAGCGATTCATCCAGCGGGACGAGCGCCCAACCGAACCGTTCGATGCCGGTGCGATCGCCGAGGGCTTCGCCGATCAGGGTCGCGAGCACGATGGCGCAGTCCTCCGTCACGTGGTGATCGTCGACTTCGAGATCACCGTCGCAGCGGACTTCGAGTCCGATTCCGGCGTGCACCGCGAACGCCGTCATCAAGTGATCGAGCATGCCGATTCCGGTGGCGATGTCGACGGTCGGTTCGACCGGATCGAGGTCGATCCGACCCTCGATCCGGGTCTCCCGGGTCGCTCGGCGGAAGGTTCCGGTGCGTCCTGCAGACGAGGTTTCAGTCGATTCGGTCTTGCTCGTCGGAATCATGGCGTCACACCCTCGATGAATCGCTGCATCGCCGGACCCGGCCGGACCACCCGGGCCGCACCGGCACCGAACAGGATCGAGTCGCCGGCGTCATCCCCGGAGACGCCGATCGGAATGAGTCCCGCGGTCTTCGCGGCCGCCACGTCGTCCACCGTGTCACCGACGAACCACGCCCGTCCGACCCCCATCGCCTTCATCGCCGACCGAATCCCCAGCGGCGACGGCTTCAGCGGGGCATCCTCGCGGGCCACCACCGCGTCGAAGCGATCGGTCAGTTCGTAACGGTCCAGAAACCAGATGACTTCCGCGCGCGGGCGTCCGGTCACCAGACCGATCGGCATTCGCGCTCGAAGCCGAGGCAGGAACGTCGAATCGATCAGCATCGACTCGCGGTCGCGAAGGCCCGGCCGATCGCCCTCACCGAGATACCGACGCTGGAATTCCTCGGTCACCGCGTCGGGATCGACGCCGATACCGCTCCGTTCGATCAGAAGGCGAGTGAGGACCCAGTCATCGTTGGCGTCACCTTCCGCCTTGATCGACTCGATCGCACCCGCTTCGACCACCGCGCCGAACGCTTCCGCGGTCGTGCGAATCGCGACCCGGTACGAACGCGACACGTCGGCGATCACGCCGTCGAGATCGAAGATGATCGCTTCCGGCCTCAAGGCCGTGTCCATCACGTCGAGAACCCGGTCGAGATCCATCGAATCGACGGGGATCGTGATCCTGATCCAACCGTCCACGACCGATTCGCGGAAGGTTCGGACCGCGATTCCCGCCGACGCCAGGGCATCCGCGATCCATCGAGCGTTGGCGGGATTCATCAGGACGAAGTTGCCTTCGGAAGGCAGTCGCTCGATGCCGCGGCGATCCAGCCAGTCGATCATCCGATCTCGATTGGACCGGATGCGTTCGACCCGGTTCCACATCGCCGCTTCGGTCGATGGGTCGAGGAGCGTCTTCGAGGCGATGTCGAGGGAGACCGAGGCGACGGGATAGGGCCCACCCGACTCGCGGATCTTCAAGGCGATCGCCGGCGAAGACTCGGTCCATCCGACCCGCAGTCCGGCGAGGCCCCAGGCCTTGCTCAAGGTCCGGATCACGATGGTGTTCGGAAGGTCACGGAGCTCGGCCCCCGGATCGGAGGTCGCGAACTCCGCGTACGCGAGGTCGATCACCAGGAGCGCGTCGGGGAGTTCCTCGCGAACCCGGCGGATCGCGTCGCTCGGGATCGAAAGACCCGTCGGGTTGTTCGGAGTCACGAGGGCGACGACGGCGGCGTTCCGGCCGGATTCGATCACCGCCTCGATCGGAAAATCGCCCTCCATCCACACCACGCGATCCACCCGGCCACCGCACGACCCGGCAAACCGCTCGAACATCGGAAACGTGGGATCGAGCAGGGTGATGCCGGCGCCGGGTGCCAGGAATTCGCGGCAGATCCGGTCGATCGCGTCGTCGGCGCCCGCGGTCACCACCACTCGGCCGACGTCGATCCCGGCCCGCATCGCGATCACGGACTCCAACGATCGGCGGTCGGGATAGGCCGCGAGATCCATGCCGGTCCCACCGGTCAAGCCGGCCTCGAACGAAGCGTCGGTGGAACGACACTCGTTGGCATCGAGTCGAAGGTCGATCGGGCGTCCGAGGGAGTCTCGATCGCGTCTGCGCGTGGACTCGGCGTTCACCGGTGGGACGACCGGTCGGATGGCGGTCTGGGAATTCAAGGGATCACCTGCCTCGGCTCGCTGATGACGAGATCCGTTCCCCCGGCTTCCTTGAGTTCGAGCACCAGCGTCGCGACGTCGGAACGCGGGACGGCCGATCGAACCGCGAATCCACCGCCGGCCAGTGGTGACACCGTCGGTCGTCGCATGCACGGAAGCACCGCGAGCACCGCATCGAGACGATCCTCATCCACGTTCAACTCGACCAGCATCCGCCGTCGCGCTTCCAGCACCGATTCGATCAGATTCGCCACCCGATCGATCAAGCGACGTCGAGTCGTATCCTCCGCGGCTTCGCGACTCGCGTACAGCCGCGTCGATGACTGCATGACGACATCCACGATTCGAAGGCCGTTGGCCTCGAGGGTCGCCCCGGTCTGGACGACGTCGACGACGACGTCCGCATCTTCCGGGGGAAGCACTTCGGTGGTGCCCCAGCTCCGAACGGGAACGATCCGGAGGCCTCGCTCGCGAGCCCAGTCTGCGGCGACGTTGGGCATCTCGCTTGCAACTCGGACGGTTCCCGATGCTTCGAGGTCGAATCCGTCCGGCGCCGCGGTCACGATCCGGACCGGATCGAGACCGGTGTCGAGGATCTCGACCAGGTCGGCGCCCGACTCCCGGGCCCAGTCCGCCCCGGCGAAACCGAGATCCCTCGAGCCCTCCGAAAGCATGGAGACGATGGCGGGAGGCTTCATCAGTTTCGCGGCGACGCCCGGGATTCCCTCGATGCTCGGTCGATATCCCCGGCTCGTCGGGCGCACCCGCAGACCTGCATCCGCGAGGAGTGACTCGACCCCTCCCTGCATCCGCCCCTTGGGCAGGCAGAGTCGGAGCCGGGTTTCCGTCTCGGATGCTTCAGCCGACGACGTGGATGGAACGGGCTCGGCCGTGCTGGCGCGGCGTGGTGTGAAGCTGGACATGTGTAATCCCGGAAGGGGCCTTGGAAGGGCTCGGCTTCGTCGGGGTCACCATGCGACCACCTGAAAAAACGACGCCGGCCTCGAGGGGCCGGCGTCGATGATCGTCCTGCGTCACGCGGGTTCGATCCCTATCACCGTCCCCCGGGCGAACCATGGAGATGCGAATGCTCGTGAACGAGCGGTGCATGGGGGTGAGGATGGATGGATTGAATCGGCATGGGCGGATTTGATCAGGAGGTCACTTTGTTTCGTCGTCCGGCGTGGCTGGATTCGGACACCTCTGAAGATTCCACCGAACGTCGGACCTCGGCCGCGGATTCCGCGGGTGCATCCGGCAACAGATCCGCATCGACCCCCTCCGAGGCCTTCGAGACCAGGAACATCGCGAGCGTCGAGATGATCGCGACCCCGATCAGGTTGAGCACGAAGCCTTCCCGGACCATGCGGTCGATGGGAACCTTCTCCGTCCCGTAGACCGCCGCGTTCGGGGCCGTGGCGACCGGGAGCATGAACGCACAACTGGCACTCATGGCCGCCGGCGCCATCAGGATCACCGGATCGACCTCGAGGGCGAGCGCCGTGGCCCCGAGAATCGGCATCAACAACGCCGTCAACGCGGTGTTGCTGGTGATTTCGGTCAGGAAGGTGGTGAGCAGGCAGACGATGAGGACCATCACCGGAATGGGAATGTCCTTCATGCCACCGAGGTTTCCCGCGATGACTTCACTCAACCCGGTCGACTTGAACGCCTGCGCCAGCGCAATGCCACCGCCGAAGAGCAGGAGCACGCCCCAGGGAATCGTCTTCGCGTGATCCCAGTCCAGAAGACGGCCGCCGTCGCCGTCGGGAAACGCGAACAGCAGCACCACGACCAGCGCGGCGACCGTCGCGGATCCCGACATTCGCGCATCGAGGGCGCCGTCGGTCGCCAGTCCCAGCAAGCCCGTCCAGCCTCCGCCCTTCGCCCAGCCGATTCCTTCGAACCATTCGACGGGGAGTGCGGGGTACTTCTGGAAGATCCAGAGTCCGGCGGCGATCGAGAACATCACGATCACGCGACGCTGACCCTGGGTCCACGGTTCGCCCTCGGGCAGATCGAAGGTCTCATCGCCGCCGAGACCCCGAGTGAGCCACCACCATGCGATCGGCACGAAGATCACCACCACCGGGACCCCGGCCTTCATCCACTCGAGGAATCCGTAGGAACCGTCTCGAACCCCCAGCTGGTCGAACGCGCCCATGAAGATGATGTTCGGGGGCGTGCCGATCGGGGTCCCGATGCCTCCGATGTTGGCGGCGTAGGCGATCCCCAGCAGCAACGGAATGGCCATCTTCCGATCGCTCGCGCCCGCGATCACCGCCAGGGCGACGGGGAGCATCATCAGGGTGGTCGCGGTGTTCGAAATCCACATGGACAACACGGCGGTCGCCACCATGAAGCCGAGCACCACGCTCCGTCCACCCCGACCGCCGAGTCGGGCGACGCCCTTCACCACCCCGAGCGCCACCTTCCGGTGGGTGCCGGTGCTCTCCATCGCACGACTCAGCATGAAGCCGCCCATCAGAAGCAGGATGAGGCTGTCTCCGTAGGCGTTCGCAGTCGACTTGTGATCCAGCAGGCCGAGAATCGGCAGGAACGCCAGCGGAATCAGGCTCGTCGCAGGGACGGGAACGGGTTCGGTCACCCACCAGATCGCGCACCACAGGGTCACGCCGGCGAGCATCGAATCGTCGAGTTCCAGACCGCCCGCCCGGAGTGCGAAGGTGAAGGCGAAGGCGAGAACCGGTCCCGCCGGCAACGCGATCCGCTTCACCCGGGAACTCGGCGGCTTCACGACGTCACCGGTTTCCATGATCGTCTCCGGATCGCTCCGACGTTTCTCCAGCGGAAGCACGCATCGCGGCGCGAAGCACGGGGCCGAAGGCATCCGCATGTCGCATGAATCCGAGATCGGTGGGATGCGACGAGTCGACCGTGGCCTCTCCGTCATCGCCGAGCAGGATGTCGCCTTCGAGATAGAAGAGCTGATCCACGCCTTCCCGCAGCAGCGCCGCATGCGCCGCTTTCAAGGCGGCCCGGTTCTCCCGATTGCGACGTTCCTTCGATGGGTTGAAGATCGAATCCGAATAGGTCCGGTCCTCCACCAGCACGATCGGGACCGTCGGTCGAAGCGATCGAAGTCTTCGTACGAACGGCGCGGCCCTCGCCGCGACCTTCCCTCCGTCGAGATTCGGCAGGCAGTCGAGCACGTAGACCGACGCGTCGATCTCCGCCATCAGATCGGCGATTTCGGGATCAAGGGTTCCGCTTCCACTGAACCCGAGATTGACCACGGGGACATCGAGTCGACGGCCGAGGATCGCGACGTGCGCCATGCCGGGTCGCGAAGCGCACGCCCCGTGCGTGATCGACGTTCCGTAGAAGACGATCGGTCGATCTCGACTCACCGCCGGCGCGATGGAGGCGTTCTCCGAAATCCCGATCTCGATCGACTCGACGCCGTTGTAGAGCGGGAGGTACAGAAGCCATTCCCGCGAGACCGCGGGAAGCGCGGACACCAGGATCCGCTCGTTCTCCACCGCGAACGGACGACCGTTGGCGACCCATCGCCAGATCGGTCCGGACGGCCCTTCCATCCGCACGTAGAGATCGACGCCGCTCACACCGGTCGCCGGCATGTGGGGCATCGCGAGGCGTTCGCTGGTGAGATGCCAACGGGCCGCGATGGTCGGTGAATCCGAGATGAACCGGATCGCGATCCCCGCCGAATGTCGGGAATTCCCCCAGACCGGCGGTCGAACGATCGACTCGGCCTTCGCGGGAAGTCGGTCCCAGGGCGAGCTTCGGTCTTCGAAGGCGCGTCCCTCGACATCCAGCGTGTCACCGTCGACCCAGCGCAGATCGTTTTCTGAAAGCAGCGTCGCGGTCCCGACCGCGGGCGTCGGCTTCGTCATGCAGAACAGGACCATCAGAACGAGCGTGATTCCGCGATGGACTCTCATGTGTGGTCTGCTCCGAAGGGATGTAAAACGATGATAAGGTGACCGGATGTCTTCGACCATCCATGCCGCACGACTGATCCTGCTTCTCGCGGGCGTCGTTTCGAGTCGCGTCGCCTTCGCGAGCGAAGATCCGCTGATCCGGATCGACGACCCGGTGCAGATCGAGATCGACGCGCTCCGGATGGAGATCGGGATCCTCCGCGACGAGCGGATGGAGGCATCCCTCGACGCGACTCGCCGGATGGAGGTGCGGCGGATGGTCACCGACGCCGAACTGCGGACCAATCGCTCGGGGCGGGCCTGGAACGAAATCGCATCGGCGGATGGAGATTTCACGCTCGAGGCCGATGTGATCATGCAGTACGACTGGGTGCTCAATTCGACGGCGTCCGAACCGACCCGGTATGGATTCAGCCTCGAGACCCTCTGGCTCTCGCTCGCCGGGACCGTCTTCGGTCCGAAATGGTCGTACAGCATCTGTGCCGAAGTCGGTCCCGAAGGAACGTTCAACCCGAATTACGCTTTCGTCCAGCACCAGTTCGAGGGCGGACTGTTCATCCAGGCGGGCATTCTCTCGGAGTATTTCTCGCTCGAGCAGGCGATCAATCCGAACGAACAACTCGGTACGTCCCTGTCGTTCGTGGCCGGTCAGTTCGACGCCGGGCAGCCCGAAGGAATCCTCGTGGGCCGTCAGTTCGACCAATGGCGTTTCTGGTCCACGCTGTCGAACGGATGGGGGCAGTCCTTCATCGATCCACTGGAGAACCAGCGGACCGGTCTGATGACCCGCGTCGAGATCAAGCCGTTCGGAGACTGGAACGCGTTGTACATGTTCAATCCGTATCCCGGTCTCGTCGAGCGCGGTCTCCTCTTCGGATTCGGCGGTTCGTTCGACTGGGGTGACTACGCGACCGGAACCGGACGAGCGATCTCCGGCGATGCGACCCGGGCGACGGTCGATGTCTCCTGGCAGCAGGGCGGGTTCGGACTCATGGCCGCCGCCTACTACCAGGACGAAGCGGTCTCCCAGACGAATGGTGGTCGCCGCTGGGCCGCCGTCGCGCAAACCGCCTTCTTCCCGGTCTCGACCTGGGACGTGTACGCCCGTGGTGAATGGGGTGCGGTCGAGAACGGAGCACGGTCTCACTTCGCGATGGCGACGATCGGCACCAGCTGGATCCCCGCGGGGGATTCACGGCTCAAGGTGGTCTTCGAACTGGTCGGCTCGTGGGGTTCCACCGCCGACTGGGACGTCGACGGCAACGTCGGCATTCTCGCGACCGACGGTGATCAGACGGTCTTCCGGACCCAGCTTCAGTTCGCCTTCTGACCCGATGGATCCACGGCGCTCGAGCGAGTCTCCAGGAATTCCCGGAACTCCTCGATGAGCTGGTAGTTCGTCGGATTGTCGGGAAGGAACCAGTCGGTCCCGCTCTCAAAGAGCGCCGACACCACGTTCCCCGCGATCACCACACCGAGCACCCCGCCGGTGATCCGCGACCACGCGGCCGGACGCCCACCACGGGTTCCGACCACCATCATCGAACCCGCCGACAGCGTCAGGCCGCTCACCAGGATCACCACGATGAAGACGATGAAGGCCCAGGTGTAGAGGTGCAGACCGAACACCGCGCCGCCGTAGCCTGGATCCCCGGGGAGAATGTGAAGCAACGTCTGTCGGCCACTGATCGCGAGCCCGAGCACCGATGCGAGGATCGACATCCCGAAGCCCGTCGAGAAGTCGGCAGCGGGTCTCGAATCGACGCTCATCGCGCGACGGATGATGAACATCGGTCCCATCGCCGCGAGGAGCATCGCCATCCGCTGGAGGAGGCAGAGCGGACATGGAAGCTCCCGACCGACGAACTGCACGAGAAAGGCGCCGATCACCACGAAGCAGACGCCGAGGACCCAGACGTGCAGCAGCGCGAACGAAAGCCTCTCCCATCGAGTCGATTCGATTTGATCGTTCATGATCGCTTCCACTTCAAATCCCCGTTTTCAGAAGCTGAGACCGAGCGTGTCCGTCGCATGGTGCAGGAAAAGAAGTGTGACGAAGAGCATCGACGACGCGAAGAGGATCAGCGATCGTCGACGTTGATCGCGTCGAATGGACACGAAGGTCGCGAGGATCACGATGAAGATGAAGGCTGCGACCATCGTCGGGACTCCTTGATCTGTGAAATCACGGTCGTTGCTTCAGGATGGTAACCGTCCCGGAAGCACCGGCGGCATGGGGCACTCGATCGCGGCGGCGAGGGCTCGAAGCAATTCGATCTCCGCCAGGGTCCCGTGCCCGTCGGCACAGACCGTCTCCACCGCCGCATCGAGCAGGATGGATCGATCCCGCCAGCGAAGGCGTCGGATTCGATCGAGCGAGCGATCCAGGCCCGTGACCGAGCAGTCCGTCCGGGCCGGAAGGTCGATATCGCCGATCTTCGCCCTTCGAGCGCCCTCCCGGAACGCATGCAGCGCCTGATTCTCGTTTCGGGCACCACTCCACGCGAGCATTGCGAGCACCAGTCGCACCGAATCCTCGAGCAATGCGATCGAACGATTCGGACGGGCGGATCCGCGGCGCGACTTCTTCGATCCTTCGACGAGGTGGTCGCGCAGAATGCGACCGAGGAGCCACTCGAAGCGATCAAGCCGCCCATCCGCCTCCTGCATCGCGCGAACCGATTCCATGAATCGAGGTCGATCCTCCTCGGGCATCCGGGCCAGCGCCGGCATGGAAAGATCGAGCAGCACCAGTCGGAGTTCGGGGTTTCGTCCCACCGCGCCCGCGACGACCTCCCGAAGACGGCGGATCTCTTCGACGGTCAGCGGGTCCAGGTTCTCGGAGAGGGCCGAGGCCTGGGCGGACCGGACTTCCGGGTCGTCGTCGACCAGAAGCAGCAGGCACACCGCCTTCGCCCCGATCGTGTCGTGCACCGCGGACCGCACCGGATCGGGAATCGATCCGATCAGCGTGCGGGCGTAGGCGAGGTGATCGGCATCGGGATCTCCGAGCCGCGCGATGCTCTCGCGAACCTGCTCGGCGGCTCGCACCTCCCGACTTTCGGGAGCGTCCGCGGTGACGTCCGGCATCGGCGGGGCGCTGCCCGCGAACCCGGCGGTGTTCGGCGGCGGCGATTCGGATGCGCCAGAACGGTCCGCCATCGCTTCCTCGATCTCGGCCTGTGGCCGGTTCTCGATGCGGGCGATCCGATCCGCGAGCGGTGGGTGGGTCGCGAAGGCGGTGGAAAGCGCGGATGTGAAGAAGAAGTGCTGGAATTCACTCGCAGCCGACTGCCGCAGGTCGTTCTTCGGAAATCCGCCGATGCGGCGTAGCGCTCCCGCGATGCCCGAAGGATTTCTCGTGTAATCCACCGCCGCGGCGTCCGCGAGGTATTCACGCTGTCGGCTGACCGCGGACTGGATGAGACGCGCGGCGAGCGTGCCGAGTGATCCGATCGCCATGAGTGCGAGGCCACCAACGATGACCGCCAGTCCCAGGGCCGGACCAGGGTTGTTCTTGCCGCCACCAGATCTCGCGAGCACCGGTCCGATGAATCGAAAGCAGACGTAGCCGAGAAATCCCAGGGCCATGATCCCGAAGATCAGCCCGGTCAGACGGATGTTCAACTTCATGTCGCCATGGACGATGTGGCTGAACTCGTGGGCCATGACCCCCTGAAGCTCGTCCCGTGAAAGTTGCTGGACGCAACCACGAGTGACCCCGATCACCGCGCTGTCGAAACCGAAGCCGGCGGCGAACGCGTTGATCGAGGCGTCGTCGATGAGATAGACCGGCGGCATCGGGCAACCCGAGGCGATCGACATCTCCTCGATGACGTTCATCAGTCGACGCAGATCGGGATCCCGATCTTCGGCATGGACGAGGGTTCCACCGAGCGACTCCGCCACCGCCTTGCCGCCGGAAGCGAGCTGGGCGGTCTTGACGAGTGATCCGATTGCGATCACCAGAATCGTCCCACCGCCGACGACACCCAGCAGTTCGGGCGCCCACCAGCCGGCGGATGTCTCTTCGGACTGCGTCATCACGACCATCACGCCGGCCGCGACCAGGTAGACCGCGAGCACGGTTCCGACGACCGCGAGCAGAAAGAGAAAGACGAGTCGGCCGGTCCGGGACCGGGCCTTCTCCTGATCTTCGATGAAGTCCATCACCATGATCGAGTGATTCCGAAACCGGACCCGAGACATCCCCGGAGGATCAGTACTCGACCGTCACCTTCGAGGGTTCGGCGCCCGCTTCGTCGAAGAACAGCAGCTCGATCGGTCCGTCCGCGGCGAGCGCGACGGCGGGGATCGGCAGTTCGACCGAGTTCGCGCCCCGGGTGGTCCGTCCACCCGGCTCACGGAGAGCGTAACCGCCGAGATCGAAGCCGTTCATTCGGATCCGCCCCCGGGTCACGCCCTCGATCCGCAGTCGGCCGGATCGCTCCGATCCCGTCCGAGTGCCCGGAATCCTGACTTCACCGCGAATCCAGCGGGGGCCCTCTGCGTCAGACGCCGAGACATCCACCCAGGAACCGATCCGGGGATCCGGTGTGCTCTCCCACCGTCGCAACCGCCATCCGGTCGCGGAAACCACCTCCGCGACGACCTCGCTGATCGAGACCGTCGGCGAATCACCGTCCTCGGCGGCATGTTCGAGAAGGGCGATTCGAATGGAGTTCGCACCGGACTTGAATGCCGAATCATCCGTGCCCGACATGATCTCACGGAGTCCGTGACGACCGAAGATTCTGAAAATGGTGCCGTTGACCACGACCACGCCCGCCGAACCGGGACCGACCTCGAGGATCACCGGACTCTTGCGGCGATGCGTGAACTTGTATTCGGTCGCTTCATCCACGGTCTGTTCGCCGTCCGCGGCATCCGGAATGAATGCTGCGGTCTCGAACGGATCGATCGGGTCGATCGTGACGGTGGCGGTGGTCAGCTGCTTGATCGGTTCGACCGCGACCAGCGCACCCGGCCGATCACCATCCCCGGGATGATGAATGCCATCGACCGATCGGGACGTGTGTCTGAGGAACATCGCGATCTCCCGGCCACGCGATTTCGCCGGAATCACGATCTCGCCATCCTCGACGTCCGCGATCTTGACTCCATCCACCCAGCAGTCGCCGTCGCGGAGGCCGCCGAGGAGAAGATATCGACCCAGCCGTTTCGCCGGCACCGAAAGGGTGCCGGTGAACCAGGCGTGGGAGAGCCCGGAACCGATCGATGCGAGGCCGAGATCCTCGTCGACCGGAACGGCACGCGGGTGATCGAGTGACCGACAGTCGGGTTCGGACCAGGCCCGCCACCTTCGAATCATTCGGCGTCCGGCCCGGGTCGAATCCTGGTGGGGCGCGGGGGTCCTCGTTCCGTCGACGTCGATCCGGAACGGCTTCATGCCTTCGCAGGGGATCGCCGATCCGTCTCGGAAGACGCGTGACGCGCCGATGACGACGCCGTCACCGTCGTCGAGCATCGTTCGCGACTGGATGTCGTTGAGCACCACCACGGTGAATCCCGCATGTGATTCGACGACCGGACCGGAACCGTCACGACGAGCCCGCGGTGCGGTCGTCGAGAGTGGACGGCCGTCGATCGAAAGTTCGACGTCCGATCCGGCGGCGGCGGCGAGCACCAGCATTCGACCACCGACGAGGGCGAGCGGCATCGCGGAAGTCCAGTCGAGTCGACCACGACCGGCGAGATCCGCGTCCGCCAGGGTCCAGGTCCAGTCCCGATCTCCGAAATCCACGCTGATGCGACGCCCCGAACCATCGATGACCGATGCGGATTCGGATCCGCCCTTCCGGAAGAAGAACGTCGCCGAACCGGCGCCACCCGAACGAGGAACCGCGACCACCCCGGGTGCCGGATCGTCCGGGTCGACGACCATCGGCTGGTCATCCGGATCGAGATCCGCGAGCACGCCACCGAAGTCACGGGCGAAGCGGGCGATCATCGACATCGAAGTTCCGATCGCGGTGGGATCGCCCACCGCGTCGAGCAACGGGTGCGCGAAGGCGTTCGGGGCGATGTCGCCTGCGACGTCTCGACCAGCGACGCCGGCGGGAAGAACTCCATCGACGGCATGGGCGATCATGGTCTGGGCGCCCGCCGCCAGGGCACGAACGGTTCGGTCGGGGAGGTCGCCGGACGGTGCCTCGACGCTGGCCACACCGGGGCGGTGGTACGCCGACGCCGCGGGTCGTTCGATCGTGCAGATGCGCGGCTTCCCGGGCTGAAGAGACGACACCTGACGAAGGTTCGAGAACAGGTCGTCCCAGCCGGCCCAGGTCTCGATTGCGCCTTCGGTCTCCTGCCAGAATCCGTTGGACGTCAGAATCGGAACCGTGATGCCACGCTCCCGGGCGTACCGGACCAGTTCCACGAGATAGGCGCGGCCCGCGGCCTTCGATCCGCAGTTCCAACCGTGCTCTACCTGGATCGCGACCAGGGGTCCACCCCCATCGCGGTCACCCTGAAGATCCACGATCTCCTCGGAGAGGCGGCTGAACCACCGGGACACGAGCTCGAGGAACCCGGGGGAGCCGGTTCGAGGTTCGACATCGGCACGCTCGCCGATCCACGTGGGAAGTCCGCTACCGTCGAACGGGGCGCCGATCGCGGGTCCGATTCGAAGCACCGCGTGGAGACCGGACTCGTGGGCCTCCCGGAGGAAGCGGCCCACATCAAGTCGGCCTTCGAAGTCGAAGCGGCCTGCCGTCGGTTCGTGGAGGAACCACGGACAGGATGCGACGACGGTGTTGAATCCCAGTCGAGCCAGCGAATCGAGGCGGTCGCGTCGATCGTGTTCCGCCTGCATGACGTACTCGAAGCCACCGCCGAACAGGGTCGTACGGCGTCCAGAGACGAGGAAGCTGCGGCCATCGAAGGTGATTGGGGGCATGTTTCTCTCTTCGAAAGAAATGAACGAGGGAGGCGGCGCATTCCCGAATCCATCGTAATCGGCCCGGAACCGACCGCCGGAGTACGGCCGATCGGCCCCCGGGGATCGGACATTCGCGTACCTTCCCGTTTCAAGATGCCTCAGACCGGGAAAATCGCGATCGCGGCCTCCCCACCGGATCGGCATTTGAAACCGATTCCCATTCCTCCGAGAACCCCACCGGCGACCGCCGGTTCATCAGTCTTCACCGTCTTTCGCCGCTTCCGGAATCCACCCATGTCGATCTTGTCGATCCCATTCCCGGTCCTTCGCTGTTCGGTACTCGCCGGCCTCGCCTTCGCGGGCTGCGCCGAGCAGATCCGACAGGTCGACATCCGGGCCGACGATCTCGTGGTGTCCCGGAACGCGGCCCTCGCAAGCCGTGATGCGCCGCCGCCCCAGCTCGAGATCGAGGAATACCCGGAGGGGGATCCCTTCCCTGCGGACACCGAAGCGGTCAACGATCCGGCGACTCGGGATCCCCTCCCCGAGCAGTTGGAATTCACCGGCCGGAGCGAGACCGAGAACGAAGCCGAGGCGATCATCGCGAGAATCCGACGGCTCGGCGAGACGCCGGAAGACGCCGAATCCATGACCATCGACAGCGCGATCGCCTTCGCCCAGGTGAACGCCACCGAGTACACCGGCGCGGAGGAGACCTATCTTCTGACCGCGCTTTCGCTCATCGTCCAGGAACACTTCTTCGAGCCGGGATTCTTCAACGAGACGACGGTCAACGCCGGTCAGGGGATCAGCACGCGGTACGAGACGGCGCTCCGAGTGGCCAATGACTTCGGAGTGCGGCAGCGACTTCCGTACGGTGGCGAGGTCACCGCCAGGTTCCTCGCCGGACTGACTCGGGACCTCGATGATGCGGCGAACGAGGGGCGACAGGATGCCGCGGTGGTGATCGAAGGAAGGATTCCCCTGCTTCGAGGCGCGGGCATGGCCGCGCGGGAGAATCTCGTGCAGGCGCAGCGGAACCTGGTCTACGCGTCTCGATCGTTCGAAGCGTTCCGTCGGAACTTCTACGTCTCGATCGTCACCGACTATCTCGATCTGGTGCTTCAGCTTCAGGCGATCGCGAATGCGGAGGGCGCACTGGCCTTGAACCGCCAGATCGAAGAACGGGAGGCGGCGCTCGTCGCCGCGGGCAGACAGGAACCCTTCCAGGCCGACCTCGCCCGGCAGGAGACGCTTTTCGCACTTGATGATCTCGCCGGTCAACAGGAGGCCTACCGACTCTCCCTGGATCGATTCAAAGTCCGGATCGGAATGGACCCGGAACGATCGATCGTCATCATTCCGGTAGAACTGCAGCTCCCCACACCGAAGGTGGACCCCGACGAAGCGATTCGGTACGCCCTCGAATACCGACTCGACCTCCAGACGAACCGTGATCAGCTCGAAGACTCGCGGCGACAGATCGATCTGGCCGAGAACGGTTTGCTTCCGGATCTCGATCTTCGCGGTGACGTCCGGGTCGGTGGCGAGGGTGTGGTCCAGGGCGTGGATCTGAATCTCGGTGACACCCGGGCGAGCGGTGGCATCTTCCTCAGTCTCCCCCTCGATCGGGTGGATGAATCCGTCGCGTTGAGACAGGCACAGGTCCGATTCGCGCAGGACGAGCGGGTCTACGGGAAGTCACTCGACGACGCCGCGGTCGCGGTTCGGCAGGCGATCCGTCAGATCGACCGTGCCCAGTTCTCGCTGGTGCTTCAGGAACGGAACATCGAAATCGCTCGCAATCGAATCGCGTCGATCGACGCCGCCCCGGCACGAGCCACCGCCCGTGACCGGACCACCGCGGTCTCGGGCCTTCGGGATGCGGAGGACCGCCGGGACACCGCGAAGCGAAACCTCCAGGTGGCGATCCTCAACTACCTGAATGCGGCGGGAATTCTGCGAGTGACGCCGGGTGGTCGGCTTCAGCCGCTTCCCGGCATGCCGGTCGGCGAAGTCATCGGTCAGCGCTGATCCTCCCGAGACCTTCGGTCTCGAACGGCTCGAGCTCCTTCGCCGTCCACGGTTGGACCCGACCCTTGGTGTCGGCCCGCACCCGAGCGACGAACTCGGGGGTCACCGGTTCCGCATCGTTGTCCCAGGCCTGTCGGATGTAGGTCATCACCGCGGCAAGATCGATGTCGCTTCCGTAGGGCGCCGCCGGCATCGCCTGGTTGTAGACCAGGCCGTTGACGCGGATCCGACCCTGCAATCCATGAAGCAGGATTCGTGCGAGTCGTTCCGGGTCGCCGGTGACGAATCTGCTGTCGGCGAGCGGGGGGTAGACCGGGGGCAGCCCCTTGCCGCTGGGCTGATGACAGGTCATGCAGTGACCGTAGAGACGACGGCCTCGTGCAAGCAGACCGTCGGCCGAAGTGTCGATCTCGGTCTTCTTCGAGGCACCCGGACGTCCGACCCAGCGAAGCGTCGGATCGATCGAACGAGCTGCTTCGGTGATTCGGGGATCACAGTCCTCCGGCGTTGCGGCCAGTATGTCGTTCCAACCCTGCGGACTTCCCAGCAGCATGATCGGCTTCGGTTTCCTCGAATCCGGCCGCGTTCGTTCCGCGACTCGATCGAGGAGCAGCAGGCTGGTCGCGGGTGCGGACGAACGGACATCGGAGGCGAAGGTCACGAGGCCGGTCACCGCATCCGGGCGGCGAGACGCGAGCACGCTGTCCGCGAGCTCCCGAAGCACCTGCCGTTGCGCGGCACCGCCGCGTCCGAGCCAGTGATCCTTCCCGGGATCACCGGGGCCGAGAAGCATCTCGACCTCTCGACCCGCGAGTCCGCTCAGGACCGCCTTTCGAATCACCGGATCCTCGGCATTCCGCGCGAGCACCGCGTCGAAGAGGGGAAGCGATTGCTCGCTGGGAAGTTCGCCCATCGAGAGGACCGCCTGCATGCGGACGCGGGGATGGAGGTCGAGCGCGAGCTCCGCGAGCGGCCCCACGGCCGTTTCCGGCGGCATCGACTCGGCGATCCGCGCCGCGTGTTCGCGAATGATCGGATCACCATCCGACACGAGCGCACCGACCAGGGCGGAGTCCACCGCCTCCATTCCATCGAGGGTCCACATCGCGTGCAGCCGGCTCGTGATCGGTCGGTCGACGTCAAATGCGATGCTCCCGAGAATCGAAGCCATCCCGGTCGCCCGACGCTCGACCAGAATGCGCTGCGCAGTGTCCCGTCGGAATCCGTTGGGGTCGGTGTCGATGACGTCGACGAGATCGTGGTCCGACATCGACGCGATCGAAACGGATGCGATCGAAACCGGCGCATCCTCGTCGACCACTCGCCAGATCCGACCCATGCCGATCGGACTCGCCAGGCCCCGGGCCTCGACCTGTTTGCGAAGCCACGACGTCATGTAGATTCGATGCTGCACCACGCCGCGGGCGAAGTCCACCACGTAGAGACCGCCATCGGGACCCGTCAGCAGGTTCACCGGCCGGAATCGTTCATCGGTGGAAGCGAGGAATTCCTTCTTTTCGTACACCGGTGACGCCACCGGAACGCCGTCTCGATCGACGAGGTCGTACCGCTTGATCAGGTTCCCCGCCGTCTCGCACACGAATGCATCGCCGTAGGCGCCGTCGATCATGGTTCCCCGGAAGATCTCCGGTCCGCAGGCGGCGGTGAAGGATTGAAGCGTTCCATCCTTTCGCAAGGTCCGGTTCTGATATCCGCGGTTCACGCCCGGATTGATGCGGATCGGCCAGGTCGAGCGGTCGGACGCGATCCGGCGTGGAACACCGGGAAGACCACTCGCTCCGGGATTGCGCGAGGCGTAGTGCTTTGGAATCGCGTCACCGATCAGCGGATCGGAGTTCGGCGAGTAGTAGAGGCGGCCCAGATCGTCGCGGGCGACGCCCCACTGACCGTGCCGCGGGACGTCACGTGTCTCGATCTCGAGATCGCCGTCGCTTCCTTCACGCAGTCGGAACGACTGGTGGTGCTGCGACGTCTCGTAGAAGTTGTCGATTCCGTACCGAAGACCGTTTCCGGCATGTTCGGGGTTCTCGATGCCTGCGAATCCCGAAACCAGCACCTGGGTGTCGTCAGCGCGACCATCGCCGTCGAGGTCGCGACAGTAGACGAGGTTGGGTGGCTCGATCACCAGCAGACCGTCGAAGGCGGGGGCGATTCCCCTCGGAAGCACGAGATGATCGAGAAAGACTTCGGCGTCGTCCATCACGCCGTCTCCGTCGCGATCCCGAAGCTTCACCACGCGACCCACCGGTTCCTCCTCGCCGTTGCCGTCCGCATCGGGCATGTACCCACGCATCTCGACCACCCACAGATCGCCATTCCCATCGAAGGCGATCTGCACGGGATCACCGATCAGTGGTTCGCTGGCGATCAGGTCGATCCGATGCCCGGGCTGAAGCTGGAACGATTCCATCGCCGCCTCGGGGGTGAGGGGCGGCGAGGGCGGCAGGACCCATGCTTCCGGCAGATCGCGCTGGGTCTCCCCGGATCGATCACCGTTCTGCGCGAGCGCGGAAGTGATCGGAACCAGGATCGCGATCAGTCGAATCGAGGCGGTTCGGAGCATGTACAGAGTGTAGGAGTAGAGACGTCGAACATGAAATCGAAACTCCATTCGATGCCGTCCATCCCGCCCTGATGGGTATGCTCGACGCATGAGATCCAACCCTCTCGTCACCGGATGTCGTCTTTTCGGGATCCTGATGGTCTCGGCCACCGTCTCCGCCCAGGAGCTCGACACCGAGGTCACGCCCCCGTGGTGGAGCGACGTCGAGATGAAACCACTCGTTCCGGCCCCACAGGAACCGAACGCGGTTCCCGAAGGCTGGTCCGTGGCCGGAGGTCCGGTCCGCTTCGCTTTCAACGTGGGACCGGATGGTGATCTCGAGATCGAGGGATCAGGCGCCGCACCCCGGAACGCGTTTCTCGCCAGTGATCGAAGCTACGGCGACTTTCTCGTCGAGTTTCAGGTCATGATCGAACGTAACCGGGGGAATTCGGGGTTTCAGATCCGAAGCACGGCGGACGACGATCGGATGGTCGGTTACCAGGTCGAGATCGATCCTTCCGAAAGATCGTGGTCGACGGGTCTGTACGACGAAGGTCGACGGGGATGGCTGGCAACCCTCGAGGACAACGTCACCGCCCGGGACGCGTTCGTCCCCGGCAAGTGGAACACGATCCGGATTCTCGCGATCGGGCCCAGGATCCGGACCTGGATCAACGATGTTCCGGCGATCGATCATCTCGACTTCGTCGATCGAACCGGACGGTTCGGATTCCAGGTCCACTCGGGACGCTGTGACGTCCGTTGGCGTCGGATTCGGATCGCCGACTTCGGTATCCGGAAGAATGAATCGATTCTCGACGGCGCTTCGTCGAGTGGGTTCGAAATCGAATCGAACGGGGGGGTGCGTCGGGACGAGACGGGGATCCACTTCGATGCGGCGACGGGGGGTGCCGTCACCACGAAGATGCCGATTCCCGATTTTCCGTCGGTGCTCGATCTCGAAGCGACGATCACGAAGGGGTTGATGCTGATCCAGCTGGGCGACATGAAGAACGGACCGGGATACGGCATCAGGATCCCCGGACCGATCGGCAAGGACGGTAAGCCCGGATCCATCCGTGTTCTGCGGAGTTCCGATCGAATGCGGGTGCTGGTCGACGACGTTCCGCTCGTTCCCGGTCCGCCGGATCTGGACGGACCGCTTTCGCTGAGAATCGCGACCGTGGTGGGCACGGCCGCGACGATCAGCCGGGCGGATCTCGACCTCCCGGCGACGATGGAGATCGAGGCGATCAGGCAAGCCCGATCACGTCCGGTGGTCGATTCCGATCAGGATGCCGTTGAAACCAACGACGGTTCGAAGTAATTCAGCCGGCGATCCTCGGCCAGTCGACCCGGTCCGCACCGATCACTCGATCCCGCCCCGTCTCCTTCGCCCGATAGAGGGCTCGATCGGCCGCGGCGATCAACTTCTCAGGCGTCGGATCGCCATCGATGCATCCGAGATCCGCCACACCGAACGACGCCGAGATTCTGATTCCGGGACGATCCGGCCAGTCGATCTCGCTGATCCGGACACGATGACGTTCCGCGACCTCCATCGTGTCGACGAGACCGGTCCCGGGCGCGATCAACGCAAACTCCTCCCCGCCGTACCGGCATGCGACATCCGGTGACCGACCACCTGCGAGCACCGCGGCGGCACGCTCGAGCACTTCGTCCCCGAACGGATGTCCATGGGCGTCGTTGAGGCTCTTGAATCGATCGAGATCACAGAGGACCAGGGAAAGCGGTTTTTCATAACGAACCGAGGAAGCGACTTCCGCCGCGAGCCGGTCGTCGAGGTAGGCCCGATTCCAGAGTCCGGTCAATCCATCGAGCTGCGCCCGTTGGGCGAGCATCCTCACCAGTCGCTGCATCCGCAGCGCCGATCGAACCCTCGCCTTGAGCTCGCCAACGTCGAAGGGTTTTCCGACGAAATCCACCGCACCGAGATCGAGACCTCGAACCCGATCCATCGTTTCATTGCTCGCGGAGACGAAGATCACCGCGATGTCGCGGGTCAGGGGATCGGCCTTGAGTCGTGCGAGCACCTCGAATCCATCGAGATCCTCGAGATCGATGTCCAGCAGGATGACTTCGGGTTGAAGATTCCGGGCGACCCGGATCCCGTCCATCGCGTTGTGGACCGAATGGAGATCGATCCGCTCATGGCGAAGTCTCGCCCGGAGGAGTCGGTGTACGAGATCCGAATCATCGATCGCGAGCACCCGCGGTCGTTTCGGTTCATCGTGCATCATGCCTGCTCCGACGGAGTTCTTCAGGAGTCGGCCGGACGCACGGCGGCCCGGCAGGTGGTGATCAGATCCTCGACCCGTTCGGAGAGATCGGAGATGTCGATCTCGTCCCCGAGCATGTCGTCTTCGAGCCTCGCGGCACAGTCACCGATCGGATCGAACCCGTAACCGCCCGCCGCGCCCTTGAGTTGGTGGGAGATCCGACGAAGGGTGGCGAAGTCCTCGGAAAGGCACGCCGCGCGGATCGACTGCACCTGTCCATCGAGTTCGTCGACGAACCGCATCACGAGATCCCGAAGGTCGGGATCGTTCTCGTAGGTGCTGTGAAGGGGGGGACTTTCACTCGTTCGGGGGGTCTCTTCCATGCCGGATTGATCGGCTCTTCCGAGCGGTCGCTTGGGTTCGATCGGCGTCGAACGGGGTATCGGTCGATCATCTTCCGACTCGTCCATACAGATCGGATGATTCGGATGATCGGATCACTGAACCGACCGGGAACCGAGTAGGATCCGGATCCACCCCGTCCGACGCCCGGCTTCCGCCGAGTGTCTGGAGTTTCAACATGATTCCCAAGCAGCCGCCCCGAGACGGGCAGCCCGGATTCCTCTACCTGCCTCCGTACCGAATCCACGGACTCAGTGTCGCAGGAGAGCACACCACCATCACCGTCCCCGAACTGGGCGTGACCTTCGACATGGGTCAGTGCACCCGGGCTTCGCTCAGCAGCGATCTGGTCGCCCTCAGTCATTCACACATGGATCATGTCGGCGCGATCCCGTACTGGTTCAGCCAGCGATTCTTCCAGAAGCTCGAAGGGGGTCGGGTGCTCTGCCATCCCGAAGGCGTCGAGCCGTTGCAGCGGATGCTGGCTTCCTGGGTGGACGTCGAGCGACAGAAGACCCCGCACGAGATCATCGCGATCGAACCGGATTCCGACGTTCCGCTTCGGCAGAACATCGGGATTCGCGCGATCGAGACCCGCCACACCTGCCCGAGCCTCGGTTTCTCGATCATCGAAACCCGCCACAAGTTGAAGCCTGAATACCGCGATCTTCCGCAGAGCGAACTTCGACGGATGAAGGCGGACGGCGACGAAATCACCACGAACACCGAGATTCCGTTGATCGCCTACACCGGCGACACCGATCGCGGCGATTTCCTCGAGCGGGATGAATTCGCAAAGGCCAGGATCATCGTGGCCGAATGCACTTTCGTCGACGCCGATCATCGAAGTCGGGCGAGAATCGGACGTCACCTTCATTTCGACGACATCGCGGAACTGCTTTCCACGTGGGAAGCCGAACACGTCGTGCTGGTGCATCTCTCACGAAGAACACTGCTCTCGGAAGCACGTGAACGAATCGCGACCCTCGGTGACGACGCGGATCGCATCCATCTTCTGATGGACCACCGAACGAATCGTCGGCGCTATGAAGCACAGCTCGAAGCGGTGGCCGTTCCGGATTCCGAACCGAACGCCGGATGAATGTCAAGTGTTCGGTCGACCGAATCGAGTTTGGAAGATTGGTTGACGAAGGATTCGATCGGTTCTACATTCTGCTGTTCGACCCGGTGGGATTCATGGGTCGAAGAGAGTTGTTCCGTACATGAACGAGGTCGATCTCCCTCGGGGGTGAGGTCGATTCACGAGCGAAGACGCCGCGTGGAGGCTGTCGACATGTCGAGACCAGATCCGGAACTTCGCAGCACTTTGATCTCGCACCTGAGATCGAATCACCCAGGAATGTGTCGAGCATGGTTCGATGACATCGAACCCGTCGACTTCGATGGTGGTGTCCTTCGTCTCTGTGTTCGTGAACCGGTTCAACTCCGTTATCTGCAACGGGCCTGCGCCGAACCATTCCAGGAAGCCGCCCAGGCGGTCACCGGAATGCTCGTCTCGGTCCGGTTCGTTTCGCCTGAGGAGTGTGAGCAGCCGACACCGACCACAACCAGTGGTGGTTCCACCCGAAGAAGCGGTGGTCCGGATGGTGAGGGGATCGACCTGGCCGCCGAGCAGATGGTGCTCAGCCCGGACTACGTGTTCGACAATTTCATCGTCGGACCGGGAAACCGACTCGCGTTGATGGCTGCTTCCGCGGTTTCCGAAAAGCCAGGACGGGCCTACAACCCGTATTTCATCCACGGCGGCGTGGGACTCGGAAAGACGCACCTCCTGCAGGCGATCTGTCAGCTCATCCTGAGCGACCAGCCGGACGCCAACATCTGCTACATCTCGTGCTCGACGTTCATGGACCTGTTCCATGAGTGCGTCAAAGCCGGTCGGATGCAGGACTTCCGTCATCACTTCCGGACCGCCGACGTCCTCGTGATCGACGACATCCACTTCCTGTCGAAGCACGATCGAAGCCAGGAAGAGTTCTTTCACACGTTCAACGCCCTCTACCAGTCTGGTCGGCAGATCGTCCTGAGCTCGGATGCGGCACCCGCCGAGATTCCCGATCTCGAGGAACGCCTGACCAGCCGCTTCAACTGTGGTCTGGTCGCGAGAATCGAGCGCCCTTGCTACGAAACGAGAGTTGCGATCCTCAAGGCGAAGGCGTCACTGCACGATCTTGAACTTCCGGACGATGTCCCGGCCTACATCGCTGCTCGTCTGGACACCAATATTCGCGAGCTGGAAGGCGCGCTTTCCCGTATCCGAGGGTATTCCCTCGCGGAAAACGCGCCGATCACGCTTGAACTCGCCAAAAAGGCCCTTGCCGACGATCCCGCTCGATCAGGCAACGAAGAGGGGGCGGCCCCCTCGATTCAGACCATCATCGAGTCGGTCACCCGCTACTACGACGTCAAACTGACCGATCTTCTGAGCAAACGACGGCACAAGTCGATCACCGTGCCACGACAGATCTGCATGTGGCTGGCCCGACGCCACACTCGATTCAGTCTCGAGGAAATCGGTGGTTACTTCGGCGGACGGGATCACACCACCGTGATGCACGCCATCCGAGCCGTGAATCGGCGACGGGACGAGGATTCCTCGTTTTCGGATGCCCTGGATCGACTCGAAACCAATGTCCTCGGCCGTCCGGATGCCTGATCCGGGCGAGTGCACGAAGCCGAGAATCCAGCGAAACCACCCCACCCGGCCGACCAGCCGGGTTCTTCTTGCGCCTTCCACGTCCGATTCATCCACATTTCATGTGGACGAATCCGTCGTCTGGCGCCGGTTCACTGATCACCTGGCACCGTGTTGTGAACCTGTGGGCAACGAGCCCGGCTCGAATCAGGTTCAAGTCTCTTCTCCCGATCAGCCGCCGAAGTCCGCCGACATGCAACAGACATAACGCCAACAACTCCGTGGTACGCCAAGACCCTGCTATTCAAAGGTTTATGGAGTGCTTGTTGGTTTTTCCCACCAACCGGCGCGGCGTTTCTAAGAGGGAAGAGTTAAAGACTCTTTCTTCCCTCGGAGAAGCCATCCGGACCTGTGGTTGAGCATGTGTGTGGCTTGTGGATGAATTGGGGTGAGCTGAAATCATCGCTGACAGAATTCACACCAGGTGGTTGAGCGACCCGCAACGATCCCCGAGTTCATGGACTTGCGGCAGTGGGTGCAGGGTTGCCCGGATCGACCGTAGGCGAGATGGCCGGCGCCGAACGTCCCAGCGGATCCATCGGGAAGCCGATGATCTCGGAGGGTCGTTCCACCGGCGTCGATGGCGTGTTCGAGGGTTGTTCGAATGGACGCCGCCAGCCGTTCGAGATCCTGCTCGTTCAGATCGAATGCCGGGCGTTCCGGCCGAATGCCGGCGCGGAACAGGGACTCGTCGGCGTAGATGTTCCCAATCCCCGCGAGAACCTGCTGATCGAGAAGAACCGCCTTGATCGCCCTCCTGCTCGCCTTCAGACGCTCCCCAAGGGCTTTGCCATCGATCAGGGTGGCCTCGGGTCCCAGATTCCTCAGAACCCGCTGGTCGCGGTCCTCGGGGCTTTTGAAGAGGTGAATCCCACCGAAGCGTCGGGGATCGATGAACTCCATCCGGAGTGTTGATCGACTCGATCCGCCTGCGATGGTCCAGGCGAGATGGCGGTGGGGAGGAACCGATCTCCGCCGTCCCGCATCACCGACCTCGATGCGTCCCGACATTCCCAGGCGAATGACCAGACCTTGGCCGTGGTCGAATTCGATGATCAACTGCTTTCCGCGCCGGTCGACGCGTCGAATTCTTCGATCGACGCCGAGTTGCGGGTCGGTGAGCCGGCCCCGCCGGCGACCATGCGTGTCACGAACCACATCTCGCCGATGGACGCGGACCCGTTCGACCGTTCGGTCCAGGATCGACACCGTCAGCTGTCGACGGATCGCTTCTACTTCCGGGAGTTCAGGCATCGTGCATCCGGGACCGTGGTTCGGCGGGAGCCGGCGGGGGGCCGACTATACTCGGGTCGGCGCAGGATCCGCCCTCGATACACGAGGGAGGTGATCCCACGTTCGACGCCGTGTTTCACTCGAGCCGATCCCCTTCCTCGGAATCACGATGACCGACTCCAGACTTCACCAGGATGACCCGGCCGCTTCCGCGGCCGAGGTCCAGAACGCCTTTGAACGCATTCGGAGCGAGGTTCGAAAGGTCATCGTCGGCCAGGAGGAGGTCGTGGAAGAGGTGCTCATCGCGATCTTCTGTGGTGGTCACGCGATCATCGAAGGGGTCCCCGGTCTTGCGAAGACCCTGCTCGTCCACACGCTTTCCAGCACGTTGAACCTGAAGTTCTCGAGGGTGCAGTTCACACCCGATCTCATGCCGTCGGACATGACCGGCACCGAGGTCATTGAAGAGGACAAGGCGACCGGGCAGCGAAACCTCCGGTTCGTGCCGGGGCCGATCTTCGCGAACATCATCCTCGCGGACGAGATCAACCGGACGCCCCCGAAGACCCAGGGGGCGCTGCTCGAGGCGATGCAGGAGCGACAGGTCACCGCGGGCGGCGAGTCCCACGCGCTGCCGAACCCCTTCTTCGTCCTCGCGACCCAGAATCCGATCGAACAGGAGGGGACCTATCCCCTTCCGGAGGCCCAGCTCGACCGTTTCATGTTCAACATCCGGGTCGGTTACCCGTCGGAGGCGGACGAACTCGCGATCGTCGAACGCACCACCGCGAACGAGGATTCCACCGCGGACGCGGTGCTCACGGGCGACGACTGCCTCCGCATCCAGCAGCTCGTCCGCCAGGTTCCGGTGGCATCGCACGTCGCCCGGTACGCGCTCCGGCTCGTCCGCTCGACTCGAGTGCGTGAATCGCTGGAGAACAAGCCCGAGATCGTGCGGGACTACCTCTCCTGGGGCGCCGGACCGCGAGCCAGCCAGTTCCTCGTCCTCGCCGCCAAGGCGAAGGCGTTGATCAGCGGTTCCTCCCATGTGACACCCGAGCACCTCAAGGCGGTGGCGCTTCCGATCCTTCGCCACCGTCTGATCACCAACTTCAACGCGGAGGCCGACGACATCACGACCGACGACGTGGTTCGCAGCCTCCTCGAGACCACCCCGGTCGACGAGGCCGACGCCGGCACCCGCGCGACGCTCGATTCCGTGAGTCGTTGATGCGGATGTTCGAACGAACCACGCTCCGGCACCCGTCCCGTTTCCCGATCGGGAGATCACGTTGACCGATTCGACCCCGGATTCGGCCGGCCTTCGGGCCGAGCAGTACCTCGCACCCGAGACGATCGGACAGTTGACGTCCTTCGAACTTCGCGCGCGGATGATCGCCGAAGGCGTGATGAGCGGAATGCATCGATCCCCATATCAGGGGCTCGCGGTCGAATTCGCCGAACACCGCCAGTACGTTCCCGGCGACGACCTCAAACACCTCGACTGGAAGGTCTTCGGACGCAGCGACAAGCTCTACCTGAAGCAGTACCAGCAGGAGACCAATCTCGATGTCGTGATTCTCGTCGACGCGTCGGCCTCGATGCGTTTCGGAACATTCCGCGTCAAGCAGGGCTGGGGCGGGACCGACGCTTCGAGCCGAATCGGAACCTGGACGAAGTTCGACCACGCGACGGCGATCGGCGCCGCCCTCTGCTATCTCTCCCTGCAGCAGCGGGATCGCGTCGGCCTCGCGGTCTTCGCCGCCGGAATCCGTGCGCAGGTGAAGCGATCCAACGCGAAGAACACCTGGCGGAGCATGGTCCGGACCCTCGCGACCGAACCGGTCGACGACACCACCGATCTCGGAAAGGTCGTCGANCAGGTGATGGCGACGGTGACGAATCGATCACTCTTCATCGTGGTGAGCGACCTGCTCGTGCCCAGCGAGACGGTTCGGGCGGCACTGGCCCGTTTCCGGCACCGACGCCACGACGTCATGCTCATGCAGGTCCTCGATCGACAGGAGCTCCGCTTCGATCTCGATGAACCGATGCCGTTCGAAGGCCTCGAAGGGGAGGGTCGGCTGAACGTCGATCCACGAGTGGTCCGGGAGGACTATCTCGAAGCGCTCACCCGGCACTGTGAGGAACTCGAACGGTCCGCCCGGAGTCTCGGGTTCGACTATCTGCGACTGGATTCCCACGGATCGGTCGGTCCCGCGATCGCCGCACTGCTCGGTCGACGGGCGACGCTTGCGCGGGGAGGTCGGGCGGGATGACCTTCGTGACCACGTCTCTCGCGATCGCGGGCGTCGCGGCCGCGTCGATCCCGATCCTCATCCACCTTCTTCTCCGAAGGCGTCGTCGTCCGATGGCGTGGGCGGCGATGACGCTCCTGATGGAGGCGGCACGGCGACACCGAAGACGATCGCGACTGGAGCAGATCCTCCTGCTCACGGTTCGAGCGATTCTCGTGGCGGTGCTCGGGGTGGCCCTGGCCCAGCCCCTGCTCGGAGAGCGATCGACGATCCTCGGCACCCGGACCGCGCACCTGGTGATCGACGACGGTCTCGCCAGCGGTCTCGTCGAGTCGGACGGTCGGACCACGCTCGAACGGCAGTCCGCCGAAGCCATCGCGGTCATCGAGTCGCTGGGCGGCAACGATCGCGTCGCGGTGACGCTCGCCGGTTCACCCGTTCGTCACCTGGTTTTCGGTCCGTCGACGGACCACCGTTCGACGATCCGGGCGATCGAAGGGTTGACCAGCCGGGAGGGCGCGACGGATCTCTCGGGGGCGCTGGATCTGGTGAACGGTGGAATCGATGAAACCGGAAAGCAGGAGGTCCGCATCTTCAGCGACTTCCGCCGAGGAAGCCTCGACGACCGTCGCCGTCCCTCGCCGATCCGGGATCCATCGGACACGCCGATCGAACTCATCGCCTCACCACCGACCGAGACGACCGATTCGAACACGCAGATCGTCTCCATCGAGACGGCTCGCACCCCGCTCTCCACCGCCGGTGCCGGCGATCTTCTGCTCGTCGAGGTCGGTCTTCGACGCACCGGCGTGCTCGATGCGGCCGTCACCAACGTCAGGCTCGGCGGCGATGCGATCTCAAGCGTCGAGAATCGACGGGTGGAGTGGTCGGTGGGACGCGCCGACGCCCGGGTCGACTTCCAGATCCGGGTCGATGAGGACGGTGGGGTGCTCGAAGCGACGATCGATCCCGACGCACTTCCCCTCGACGATCGGCGGGTGACGATCGTGCCGGGTCGCGAACCCACACGGGTGCTCCTGGTGGATCGCGAGGATCTCGTCGGCGCGACGAGACTCGATCGGCTTCGCGGAACCGATTGGTTCGAGCGGGCCCTGCTTCCCTCCCCCGACACCGCGATCGTCGAGGCGATCGACGTGGATCGCGTGGATCCGGCGACGATCGGCGAACGTGATCTGGATGGCGTGACACTGCTCGTCGTCGGTCGACCGGATCTTCTCCAAAACGATTTCAACGAGACCCTCGCGAACTGGGTTCGCCGTGGTGGCGTGCTCGTGGTAGTTCCTCCCGGGGAGACGACGATCCGGGCGTGGGCGTCGCCGATGCTGGAACGTCTGGATCTCCCCTGGTCCGTGGCCCTCGAATCGGCCGTCGTCGACCCACCACGAAGGCTTCCATCCGAACAACCCGATTCACCAATCACCGGTCTGATCGGATCGGAGATGATCGAGCTTGCGCCCAGTGTCCGGATCGATCGCCGACTTCCCGTCGACGGGGTTCCGGACGGCGATCTCGTCCTCGTCGATGAAGCCGGGGACCCGGTTCTCCTCGACGCGCCGGTCGGTGCGGGCCGCGTGGTGTTCTTCGCGGTGACGCCCGAACTGGCATGGACCGACCTGCCGGTGAGACCACTGATGGTTCCGCTGGTGCAGGAGATCGCAAGACAGGGAACCGCGCTGTCGAGACGTGGTGGTGACGGTGTCGTCGGGGCCCGATCACCCACGTTCCGAAGCCTCGGCATCACGCGAATCACAATGCCCGGAATGTCGGATCGCGACGTCGACGACGATGGAGCCGGCGTGCCGGAACGAAGTGGCGTGGCGATCGGCGTCGATCTGGCGGGCCGGACCGTCGAACAAGTGGTCATCAATCCCGACGTCATGGGCGGCATGGTCGAGCCGGTCGGTCGCGACGCGGTCGCGGCCTGGCTGGAACCGGCCGGTTCCTGGCGGTTCACCGGAAGTGAAGTCGATGCGCTCGAAGTGATCGAGGATCGTGGATCACTCGCGGTGATCCTCGTCGCGGTGGTGCTGGGGCTCGCGATCATCGAGCTCCTGCTCGCCCGTTGGTTCGCCCGGGGCGGACTTCGCAATCGTCAGTCACGTGGGCTCACCGGCGCGAACGCGGATGCCGAGATCGATCGTTCTCGTCCGGGGGGTGCAGCGGCATGAACACCACCTTCGGACGTTGGTTGTTCGGAATCCGCGATCTCCCCGCCGGGGCGGAGGAGATCCGACTCGCATGGGAGCGCCCGTTCGAGGGATGGGTCTGGGTCCTCGTCGTGATCGGGGCCTTCGGAATCGCCCTCTGGTCGTACAGTCGACTCGACGCCGGCGCCCGGGCCCGAGGCCTGCTCGGTTCGATGCGGGCCTTGATCGTCATTCTGCTCGCGATCTGCATCTCGGGGCCGATGGCCGAGCTTCCGCGTGAACTGGTCGAACCCGACTGGGTCGCCGTGCTGGTGGACCGGAGCCGGAGCATGCAGGTTCGCGATGGTTCGACGACACCAGTCGATCGAAGAACCCGCGAAGAGGATCTCCAGTCGATTCTCGATTCCGCCGGTCCCGAATGGTGGAATCCCGGTGAAGCACGTCGCATCATGTGGCTCGGGTTCGGAGACGGCGTCTTCGATCTCGAAGGCTCGGATACGGTCGAGGAACCACCGATGGGTTCACCGGTCGTCACATCGGCTCCCGACGGCTGGGGAACGAAGATTGCGCCCGCGATCGAAGAGGTGCTCCGTCGCACCGCCGGAAGACCGCTCGCGGGAATCGTCCTCGTCTCGGATGGAAGGACCGACGCACCACCCGATCGGGATCTGGTTCGGCGGATGATCGGCTCGGCGGCAGGGGTGCATGCGGTGCCGCTCGGTGCCGCGGTTCCGATGGGGGACGCGGGGATCACGAAGATCGATGCACCGCGCCGCGCGTTCGCTCGGGATGCGGTTCCGGTCGGGGTTCGGATCGGCAACCGGGGTCGCGACGGAACGGTGACGGTGTCCCTGGTCGATCTCGACGAAGACGAAGTGCTCGACTCCACGGAAGTCGAGCTTCGATCGGATCTTCCGACCACCGAAACGGTTCTGACCGCGACTCCGCGCGGCGCGAATCACATCGCCGGCACGCGTCGATGGGAGGTTCGGATCGAGGGAGAGGATGATCTCGTTCAGGAGAACGACACCGTCGGACTCGATGTGGATTTCGTCGACCGTCCACTTCGAGTTCTCTACATCGAGGGGTACCCCCGATGGGAGTACCGGTACCTCAAGAACCTGCTGGTCCGCGAACCGTCGATCGAAAGTTCGGTGATGCTCCTCTCCGCGGATCGGGAGTTCGCACAGGAAGGGAACACGCCGCTCGCGAGACTTCCCCGGACCGCGGAGGAGTTCGCGGAATTCGATCTCATCATCCTGGGTGATCTTCCGTCGGGCTTCCTGACGGATTCACGTCAGGAACTGATCCGGGAACAGGTAGCGCGTCGTGGCAGCGGGATCGTGATGATCGCCGGTCCCCGTTCGATGCCTTCGTCGTGGTCGGGCACCCCGCTCGCGGACCTGCTCCCGTTCAGCGGCGGCCTCGATCTCGATCGTCGACGTGGTCCGGTGCTCGTGCGACCGACGGATGCCGCGACGAGGCTCGGGGTGCTTCGTCTGGTCCTCCGAGAAGACGCGGGTTGGCCCGAAGCGCTGGTCGATCCGAGCTACGGCTGGTCGCAGTTGCAGTGGGTCCAGCGCATCGATTCCGAACGACTGAAGCCGACGGCGGAGATCCTCGCCGAGGTGTTCCCCGTGGACGGGGATCCCGAGGACGCGACCCCGCTCGTCCTCGGCATGCGGTACGGCGCCGGCCAGTCGCTCTATGTCGCGACGGACGAGATCTGGAGATGGCGATACGGACGAGGTGAACTTCTTCCCGAACAGTTCTGGATCCAGCTCCTCCGGTTGCTTGGTCGAGAGGCGGTCCAGGGCGATCAACCCGTCCGGATCCTCGCGGAACCCCGACAGGCGGAACTGGGTCGACCGGTGAGACTCACCGTCGATCTCCTCGATGGGAGCGGTGGAATCAACCCACCCGAGTCGGTCATGGTCGAAGCGATCGACGTGGATGGTGGCGTCGTGGGATCGGCGGAGCTTCCCGCGAGCGGCGAAGCCTCCTGGGCGGGAACCTGGATCCCCCCGGGGCTCGGAGAGATTCGTTTTCGAATCACCGAGCCCGGTCTGTCCGCCCTCGCCGGCGCCACGATGGCGACCATCGTCGTCGGTCGACCCGACGACGAACTTCGCGACTCCGATGCGGATCATGAATTCATCACGGCCTTCGCGGAGGAGACCGGTGGCATGGTTCACGATCCGGCGGGTGACGGTGCCGCGTTCGACCGGATCCATGCCGCACTCCCCCGGCGGGCGATCGTCACTGAACAGCCGATTCGGGAACGCATCTGGACCTCCCCATTCTTCTTCATCATGCTTCTCTCACTGGCGACCGTCGAATGGGTCGGCCGCCGTCTGACACGACTGGACTGAATCGGACGGCGAGGATGATTTCCGGTCCATTCCGGATCCAGAGGGGACCTTTTCACCCCGCCTCCCCGGATTGTGAATCGAAACGGACGATTCCGACGTTGACACGAATGGAACCCCCCCGAACGATGCCTCCTATCGACGAAATCATCCCGAGGATCGAGAAGATCCGCCGCACGATGCGTCGAACCGTGGTCGAACGCCACGCTTCGACGATCGTCTCCGTGGTGGTGGCATCCATCGTCTTCGTGGCCGTCGCGGATTGGTTGCTTCGATTTCCATCCGGGCTTCGCTGGGTGATTCTCGTCGCGGGACTCGTGGCGATCGGATGGGCGGTGAGCAGCAGACTCTGGCCGGCGTTTCGATTCCACCCTTCACTGGTCGACGTTGCACTGCGAATCGAGCGAATGGCACCTTCGCTGGCGGGCAGGCTGGCGAGCTGCGTCGAATTCGAATCGAGCGGGTCGGGTGACGGCAACGCACTCGCGGCGAGGTCGGTCCGTGATCTTCGAACCCGGATCGCGACCATCCGTTTCGAGGATGTGATCGATCCGACGCTCGCGCATCGACTGCTCGGCGTCGCGGTGGTCATCTGCATCGCGACGGTCGCCCTCGTCGCGTGGCGGCCCGCGGACGCTTCGATCGCCGGTCGACGCGTCTTCGCGCCATGGTCCGACGCGAAGTGGCCGGCGCGAACTGAAATCGTCGATCGAGTCGAACCGGAGCTGGTTCATCCCCGTGGTGAGCCGCTGGCGATGACCGCGGAGCTGGTCCGCGGCGATCCGGCGTCCGACCGGGTCTTTCTCCAGATCCGTCGCATCGAAGATGGTGAAGCGACCGAGTGGCAGCGTCTGGTGCTCACGCGGCAGCAGGAGACCCGGTTCGAAAGAATCATCGACACCGATGCGGACGAGATCCAGTACGCGTTCGAGACGGACGACGACGAGACGCCGATCCGCTCGATCCGGATCCTTCCGGCCCCTGCGGTGCGGTCTGCCGTCGCGGTGGTCGGTCCACCGGAGTACGCAACCGGTCGCGGCGAGGTCCGATCCGATCTCGGTCCGGGCACCGATCGGCGATCACGACTGGGAGAGACGGTGCTCGAAGGCTCCGATCTCGAACTCGACCTCGTCCTCGAACGACCGGTTCCGATCGAACGGACCGCGTCCGGGGAGATCGACCCCGACTTCGTCGCGCGGACGATCTCCCTTCCCGGAGAAGGCTCCGTGGTACTCGACGTGGACGCCGAGGATCCGCTGCGGTGGAAGCTTTCGACCCGACTCGATCGCGGCGGCGACCTCGAGATCATGCTTCGAGATGAATACGGACTCGAGAATCTCGACCCGATCCGGTATCGGTTCGACACCATCGCCGATCGAGGTCCGACCACGACCATCACCCGCCCCGCGATGGATCAGACCGTTTCCATCGACGCGGTCGTCGACGTTCGCGCCGAAGCCCGGGACGATGTCGGACTGGCATCGTTCCAGGTCGATGCGACCCTCGTTCGAAACGGCGTCGGATCGAGGGTGGAGACCATCGGTTCGATGACCCCGGCCGAAGATCCGGCCGCCATGACGGCCGACGTCACGCTCGACATCGGTTTCGAGGTCGCCGCCGTCGAACCGGAGGTGGGGGACGAGATCCTCCTGGTGGCGATCGCGAACGACGAGTTCCTGGATGGTGGTTCGCCTCGGGTTCCCGTCCGAAGCTCGACTCGAAGGCTCCGGATCGTCTCCAACATCGAACTGCTCGAACAACTGCAGTCGGCACTGGGGTCGATCCGTCGGTCCGCGATCCGGCTCGACGAAGACCAGGCGAGGATCGCGGATGCGGTACGTCGTGAGGGCGTCGATCGGGCGAGCATCCGGGAACAGGATCGATTGAGTGATCGGATCGGCAGCGCGCGGGAGGCGATCGAATCGATCGAGGCGCGGCGGGGTTCCAACCGGCTCGAGGACGAACTCCTCGCGGACATCCTCGATCAGGCGTTGAATCTCGTCGAGGCCGCGGAGGCCGCGTCCGACCGAGCGGTTTCGGCGCTGGATCGCGTCGACCGCGAGAACCAGGGCGACAACGCCTCGTCGACGAACGAAGGCGAGACCGCTTCGGAAGATGACGGCGAGCGGATGCCCGAGGGCGAACGCCCGGCGTCGGAAGGCGAATCGGATCGGGATGAAGCGACCGGAACACTTGCCGGCGCCGACGCGGCCGCGTCGGTTTCGAACGAAGGTTCCGAAGCCGATGCAGGTGGAGCACGGCCGGATTCCGAACCGCGGTCGGATCGTGGTGGGGAAAGCGGAACACCTTCCGGCGAGCAGGGATCGACGGACCGTCCGAATCCCGGATCCGACCCCGATGGTCCGACCTCGGGCGAGGACTCCGAGCCGGAGACGGATGCGGAACGGGACGCGAGCGAGGCCCAGGAGGACGTTCGGGAGGAACTCGCCGATCTCGCGGAACTCCTCGATCGCGGTGAGGATGCCTGGGTGGTCTCGCGGAAGATCCAGGAGATGGCCGAGGACCTCGCGGAACTTCGGGAACGCACCTCGGATCTCGCCGACGAGACGGTCGGTCGGGAGCGATCTGAACTCACCGACGAGGAGCGACGGGAACTCGACGACATCGCACGTGAACAGGCGGAACTCGCGGATGACGCGGACGAGTTGATCGAGGAACTCGAGGCCCGTGGTGAATCGATGGACCGCGCCGATCCGGCCCAGGCCGCCGGCCTGCGGGAAGCCGCCCGTGAAGCACGGGAACAGGGTCTTGAGGATCAGATGCGGGAGGCCGAGGATCGCGCACGCGAGAATCAACTGCAACAAGCGGGCGAGGCGCAGCAGCAGGCGGCGGAAGCCCTCGACCGAATGCAGGAGACCATCGAGGAGTCGAGGAAGGCCCAGGTCGCGGAGCTGCAACGCCGGATCGCGAGTCTGGTGGACGGGATTCGGGGCCTCATCGAGTCCAGTGAGAACGAGATCATCGCGCTCGCCCGCGTGGATGGCGTGGGCGACGCGGCGGGCCTCGCCGAACGAAGTCGGGCGCTGATCATCCTCAACGGCAACACGCTCGCGGTCGCGGCGGAGGCCGCTGCCGCAGGACCGGATGGAGATCGAATCGCACGACTCGTCCAGCGGGCCGGTACCAGCCAGGGCGCCGCCATCGGAGATCTTCGGGCACGACCCGCCCGTCTCGACGACGCCCGGGACAATCAGGAGCGGGCCTTGTCGACGCTCCGGGAGGCGCTCGAGATCGCCGAGGATGCGGCGGAGGAACTCGCGGAAGAGCAGGCCGAGGAACGCCGAAACGATCTGCTCGCCGCTTACGCGGAAGTGCTCGAGGTGCAGGTCGGGATCCTGGCCGAGACGGAGGGGATCAGAATCGAAGCGGGCGAACGACTCGGACGTCGATCATTGATGACGTCCCGTCGGCTCGCCACCGACGAGGAGACCCTTGGACGTCGGATCGAGTCCATTCGCGAGGAGTTCGGTGAGATCACCGATTCACTCGTGTTCTCGATGACGCACCGCAACCTCGAGGCCTGGATCGGTTCCGCGACCGAACGTCTGCGGGATGGTCGCCCGGACGCCGCGACCATCGAACTGGAGATCCTCGTGGTGGAGGCGCTGGGTGGCCTCGCCGCGGCGCTCGATCAGGAGTCACCCGACGACGATCCGTTCGCCGACGCCCAGAACGGTGGCGGCGGCGGTGGCGATGGCGATGGTCAGGGTGGACAGCAGGCTGATTCCCCGCCTGATCCCCTGATCCCCCCGATCGCGGAACTCAAGATGCTCCGTGCGACGCAACAGCAGATTCTCGACGCGACCCGCCGCCTCGACGCGACTCGAGGACCGAAGTCTTCCGCCGGGACCGAAAGCCGGATCGCCGATCTCGCCCGCATGCAGGCCGACCTGCACGCGGTGGCGACCGCCTTGCTCCAACAGCTCCAGCCCGCGCCCGCAGGTGTGGATGAGAACGTCAAGACCGATGAGACGGGCGAGACCGACGAAACCGAAGGAACGAAGGAGGAAGCCCGATGACGGGACATTCAATCATCCGATCGACGAATCTCATGATCCTGTTGATCGCCACCACCGGTCTCGGCCGGATGGTGATGGCTCAGGATTCGCCGGCGGTCGTCGAGGATCCACCCGCCGCAGCCGAAGTCGATCAAGGTGATGAAAGTGTGGAGACGCCGCCGTCACTCGACGACCTGCTCGACCTCGAGGGCGGGGCGACGTCCTCGACCGATGAATCCGCGGCGGAACTGGAGCGTCGACGAACCCTCGACGCGGCGCTTGCGGAACAGGAACCGGAACAGGCGTTCCGGGTCGCGGTCACGGAAATGCTCGAGTCGGTGGATCTGCTCCGGGATCGACGTTCGACGGGCCTCGGGACGCAGCGGGTCCAGGAACGGATCGTCGACCGGCTTCAGGTGTTGATCGACAGTGCCCGGAGGCAGCAACAACAGCAACAACAGCAACAACAGTCGAGCTCCAGCTCCTCGCAGCAGCAACAGGATCCGGGCCGCCGATCGCAGGAACAACCGGAGGGACGCGAGGCCCGGGAGGCGAGAGAGGCGGAAGGCCGGAACGACGGAGAGAATCAGGATGGTTCGTCCACCCAGTCGCCGCCCCCTGAATCCGCCACCCTCGAAGGCGTGCTCGACGAGAGTCAGGTGGAATGGGGAAGTCTTCCCCCCAGGGTCCGGGAGCTCATCACCCAGGGGATGCGCGATCAGATGTCGCAGCTCTACCGTTCGTTGACCGAGGCGTACTATCGAAGAATGGCCGAGGAGGCAGATCGATGATTCACCGCGCACGAAAAACCGGCATGATTCTGGCGACGTCCGGAATGCTCGTCGTGGGACCGGCGTTCGGTCAGGACGAAGTCGTCGGCCCGGTCGAGGTAGAAGTGGAGATCGATCGACCCGGGGCGGAGAACACGCCGGCGCTCGACGAGATGACGCCGGAACTCGACGAAGCGGTTCGCAAGGGACTCTCGTCTCTCGCGATCCTTCAGAACGCGGACGGCTCGTTCGGTCGCGGCCGGTACGGAAAGCACGTCGGCATCACGGCCCTTTGCGCGCTCGCGTTCATGGCGGACGGTCATCTTCCGGATCGAGGTCGCTACGGCACCGTGGTGTCGAAGGCGCTCCAGTTCGTGCTCGACAACGCGACCGAGACCGGACTGCTCGCGGCGGAGACCTCCCATGGCCCGATGTACGGGCACGGATTCGCGACCCTGTTCCTCGGCGAGATCTACGGGATGAACCCCGCCGACGAGCGAGTGCGTGATGCGCTGGGCCGCGCGATTCGATTGATCGTGAACAGTCAGAACGAGGAAGGTGGCTGGCGGTACAACCCGGTTCCCTTCGATGCCGACGTCTCGGTCACCATCTGCGAGATCATGGCGCTGCGATCGGCGCGAAACGCGGGAATCAAGATCCCGCGTGAGACGATCGATCGTGCGGTCGAATACGTTCGGAAGTGCCAGAACAAGGACGGTGGTTTCCGTTACATGACGCAACCCGGCGGTGCGGCGTGGCCACGGACCGCGGCCGGCGTCGCCAGTCTCTTCTACGCCGGGATCTACGAGGACGACGCGATCGAACGGGGCCTCGACTACCTGGTCAGGGTCGCGGCGCCGGGGGTCGGCGGGCGAGGGCCCGGAAACGCCCACTACTACTACGGCCAGTACTACGCGGTGCAGGCGATGTATCTCGCGGGCGGCGAATGGTGGGCGCAGTGGTGGCCCGGGGTTCGTCAGGAACTGCTCGTCCGACAGTCGGCCGACGGGTTGTGGGTCGATCATCAGATCGGCGACGCCTATGCGACCGCGATGGCCCTCATCGTGCTGCAGATGCCCAAGCGGTACCTTCCGATCTTCCAGAAGTGAAATCCCGGATGCTCCGTTGAAAACAAGACTTCGAATTCACCGACCGGGATGCCTCGTGACCGCCGCACTGGTGTTCGCCGCACCGCCATCCCTCGGAGCCGGATCGTCGGCACCGGCTTTTCAGGATGCGGACTCGAACACCCGGTCCACCGGGGTGTCCATCCCGGCCCGGATCCTCGACGAGGAACTTCGGGAGATCGTCGCGAATCCGATCCGGATCGATGAGTCCAAGGTGATCGGTTGGGACCAACCCGGCGGGATCCCCGAACCCATGCCCTTGATGTCCACCCTCGCGGTGGTGGTGGGGCCGTCGACCGATCGGGAGATGACGCCGGTCTGGAGATACGTTCGTGAACGCGCCGGCGATCACATGACGATGGTAGCGCCGTACATCCGATTCACCGATGGCCAGATCGTTCCCGGGAACCTGACCGCCGACGGCGACACGCCGCTCTGGCGGAACGCATGGCTCCATCCGCTGCCGTTCGATCTCGAGCGGATCCGCGAAGTTCGACTGGTGGAAGGCGCTGTCGTGCCCGTCGCGACGGAAGCCGACGAGGTGGTGCTGGTCAACGGAGATCGTCTTCGGGGCCTCGTCGAATCGGTCGGAACGCATCTGGTGCTCGAGCGAGAGAACGACCCGGACGGTGATCCGCTCCGGATACCGCTGGATCGCGTCGCATCCTTCGCCCTCGTGAATCCCGAGGACCCCGCCCGAGGCACCATCGCCTGGTTTCTCGGCGGCCACCGGATCGGCTGCGAGGGCATCGCCGTCACGGGAAACAACTACGTCCGACTCGAGTCCCCGACCGTGGGTGGCGAGTCGATCGAGATTCCGTATGAATTCCTGCGTGGTGTCGTGTTCGACGCAAAACGGATCACACCGCTCGCGGCACTGCCGATCACGGTCGAACCCGGGCTGGCGTCGCCGATCCGGTCGTGGATTCCGGAACCGGTGATCGAGCCGGGCAACTGGGCCTGGAACGCCGCGCCCATTCGACTGATGGGTCCGCTTCGAGCGAACTGGCGTCTCCCCGTCGCCGGGTGCCGGATCGCCACCACGCTGGAACTCCCCCTCGATTCCGACCAGGGCCGGCTCGAAGTGGTCGTTCTGGACGGTGATCGCGAGGTCCGGCGGATCGCGATCGACGCCCGGGATCCGGTGCACCGGATCGTGGTGCCCCTCGAGACCGATCGATTCGGTCTGGAGATCGAGATGGGCGAGGACGGTCCGTTCCACGACGTCGTCACGCTTCGCGAGGCGATCGTGGTGAGGCCGGTGGACTGATTCGATGCCGACGATCCGCGACGAAGCCGTCTGTGTCCGACACTGGGATTTCAGCGAGACCAGCCAGACCGTTTCGTTGTTCCTTCGCGACCACGGACTCGTTCGGGGACTCGCGAAGGGGGCGCGACGCGAACGCGGTTCGTTCAGCGGGGGATTCGACCTCTTCACGAGAGGCGAGATCGTCCTGATCTCGAAACCGGGACGGGAACTCGCGACGCTCACGGAATGGACGCTGCTCGAGACGTTTCCGATCCTTCGACGGAATGCCACGGCGAACCGATGCGGCTGGTATCTCGCGGATCTCATCGGTCGCTTCCTGCATCAACCGGAACCACATCCCACGACCTGGACGGCGGCGGTCACCGCGCTTCGGGAGCTGGATCACGGCGTCTCGGTCGATCGGGTCCTGCTGGCGTTTCAATGGCGGATGCTCTGCGATCTCGGATATCGACCACGCCTCGATCTCGAAGGTCTCGTCGGCGACACCGTGGCCTTCAGTGCGGAGTCCGGGGGGGTGGTCGAGGATTCCGGAACACCGGATCGATGGCGGGTCCGGCGAACCACCATCGAACTTCTCGACGCGATCGCATCCGGTGACGGCGTGGTGCCCGATACCGGGGAACCAGACTCCATCAGCCGTGCGAACCGCCTGCTCGCGACCTGGGTGCGGGAACTTCTCGGCACCGAGACTGTCCCGATGCGCCTGCTGTTCGGGTCGTAGGGCACGCATCTTGGTTTCCGGACCACGCCGGCGTTCGCTTCGTGCGGTCGGTCTTCACCTCGATCGGAGAGGGGCCGAAGAGTTCTTCGCGGGAGGATCGGCCCGACGGTCGATCGCTCGCGGGGAGGAGCGAGGAGATGAACGACACCGCCTTGAAGCGGATCATGGAGAGTCCCCAGCTTCCGACGCTGCCGGCGGTGGCGGTCCGGGTGCTCGAACTCACCAGTCGCCGCGACGTGGAACTCGGTGAGATCGCGAAGGCGGTCGAACATGATCCGGCGATCGCGACCCGGGTGTTGAAGACCGTCAACTCGAGTTTCTACGGTCTGACCCGTCGGGTCGGTTCGATCCGTCAGGCGCTCGCCTATCTCGGACTCGAGACGGTGAAGGGGCTGGTCCTGGGATTCAGCCTCGCCCGCGTCTTCAAGGGGGACGACGAGGTCGTGTTCGACTTCGAGGAATACTGGAGGCGAAGCATCTTCGCGGCGAGTGCCGCACGATCGCTGTCCTCGATCGTTCGAATCGGCGACCCCGACGAGACCTTTCTCGCGGCGCTGATCCAGGACGTGGGGATGATTGCGCTCTGGAAGCACTACGACGACCGGTATCTACAGGTGTACGATCTCGCCGCGGGATCGCACGATCGGCTTGCGGGTTTCGAGCAGCGACACTTCGAGGTCGATCATGCCCAGATCGGGGCGGCGATGCTCGAGGGATGGAAGTTTCCATCCCACACCGTCGATGTCGTCCTGATGCATCATCTGGGTACCGAGGTGGCGGCGCAGGACGAGGACATGCGGCGGATCGTCCTGTTGGGGAACCTCGTCGCGGAGATCCTCGGCACCGATTCAGATCGAGCCCAGAAGGCGCTCCAGCAGTACGAGGAACTCGCCTCGACGTGGTTCGACCTTCGTCGAGGCACGGCCTTCGCCGCACTCTCCTCGATCACCGAACATGCCGGCGAGCTCGGTCGGATGTTCGACCTCGAAGCCAGCAGGTGCCCCGACGTCGATTCGATCCTCGAAGAGGCCGACCGGCTTCGCCGGGCGAACCGGATCGCGGTTCCCACCGCCGAGACCGACGAGAACATCGACGTGCTGACCGGACTTCCCGACCGAACCGCGTTTCAGAAGGATCTTCTCGACGTCTTCGATTCCGAAGGTGAGGCATCGATTCTGCTCGTCGGAATCGACGGCATGCGTGAACTCAACCGGACCGGCGGACCGGGCACGGGCGATGCGGCCCTGGTCAAGGTCGCGGAGGCGGTGATCCGCACCTGTCGCGAAGCGGTGGGTGAATCGGCGACGGTGTTCCGATTCGTCGGGGCCGAACTGGCGGTCGTGATGCGAGGCGAATCGGCGAATCGGGTGCAGATGCTCGCGGAACGGATTCGCGCGACGATCAGACTCGCACCGCTCGCGGACGAGCGAATCGGACTCACGAAACTCGGTGCGTCGCAGGGAATCGCGCGACGGATGACCGCGACGGACACGCCCGACGAGCTGCTTCGATCCGCGATGATGGCGACGAGCGAGGCCCGCCGGAACGGCGGCGATTCGATCTTCGCGTGGGGCGAGGGGGAAGCGGCCGCGATCGCGGCCTGATCGCTCGGACCGCTTCGATCATCCGCCACCACGAACCGCGAGCAGGCGATCCAGCGGCAGGGAATCGAGGGCCGCCCGGATGTCGTCGAGTCCGACGGCGCTGATCTTCGCGATCTCCTCGTCGAGCGTCGCGTATTCGAGACCGTAGCTCCACCGGGAGCCGAGTCGCGTCATGCGACCCATCGGTCGTTCACTGGCCAGCATGGCGGACGTGGCGATCTTCGCGCGGCTTCGCACCAGGGCGTCCTCGTCGACGGTCGAGGAGAGCTTCGCCATTTCGCGCCGGGCGATCGCCTCGACCTGCTCGGCATTCTCCGAGGAACACACGATCGTCGCGATCGCTTCGCCGCAGCCGTCGTGGGTCTGGAGGTGCATCGTCGCCTCCTCGGCGAGCCCGGTCTCGACGAGCTCCCAGAAGAATGTGGATCCGTCGCTGTCACCGAGCGCTTGAAACGCCTGGGCCATCGCGTATCTCCGGGGATCCGCGATTCCCACCGCCGGGGCGAGCAGCATGATGTATCGCTGCTGGGTGTCCGGGAGATCGACCTCGAGTTCACCGGGTTCGAAGTCCGGCTCGACGTGGACTCTCCCGGGTTCACCCTTCGGCCAGTGTCCGCAGAGGGTCTCGGTCCGGGCGACGAGTTCATCGAAGTCGACTCGACCGGATGCGACGAGCACGCCGTTGTCGGCGGAGTAGCGTCGATCGAAATAGGTCTTCATCTGATCGCGCTGGAGATCGCCGACGGTCTTCCGGGTTCCAAGCACCCGGTGGGCGAGCGGGTGCGATCCGAAGTATCGCTCGAGCCCCTGCTCGAAGAGGACCCAGAAGGGTTGATCGTCGTACATCGCGATCTCTTCGAGGATCACCCCCTTCTCCTCGTCGAAATCCTCAGTTCGGAGGGACGGTCGGAGAATGTCCGCGAGGATGTCGAGGGCGTCATCCAGCGCGTCGTACGGGACGTGGGCGTAGTACGCGGTGACCTCGGTCGTCGTGAAGGCGTTGTGATTCGCACCGAGATCGTCGAATCCGCGATTGACGTCTTCCGCAGTTCGTTGTTCCGTGCCCTTGAACATCATGTGCTCGAGGAAGTGGCTGACGCCCATCACCGGGGACGCCTCGTCGCGGGCTCCGGTCCGGAAAAAGAACCCGGCGGCACTCGTCATCGCCCCTGGAACGATCTCGGCCTGGACGGTCAGGCCGTTCGGAAGGACGGCTTCTCGAAATTCGACGGCGGTTGCGATGCTCATGAGGGGAGAATAGGGGACTCCGGCACGGAAGGACGCCGATTTTCCCCAAGGGGGTTGCTAGACTGAGGGACGCGCCATGAGCATCGAATCGAACTTCGAACCCGACCACCAGATGAACGGCCGAACCGCGAGTTCGACCGGGGACGCCACGATCGCGAGTGAAGCCGCCATCGGACGCACGCTGGCCCGGCATCCTCGACCACTGGGCGGGGACACCGCCCGATCCACGCTCGGGACCGCCAGCCTTTCGCTGACCGGCATGGTCCTGAAGAACGGCGATGCCCACCAGATGCGGGTCGGGCGGAAACCGGAGTGGCTCCGCGCGAAGGTCCCGGGCGGCGAGGGCTACCGGAATCTCAAGGCGCTGATCGACGAACATCGGCTCCACACCGTCTGCCAGGAGGCGAGCTGTCCGAACATGGGCGAGTGCTGGGAGCGTGGTACCGCGACCATCATGATCCTCGGGGACACGTGCACGCGAAGCTGTGGTTTCTGCAACGTGAAGACCGGGAAGCCCATGCCCGTCGACGACGACGAACCGCGACGAGTCGCCGAGGTGCTCGCTCAGATCAATCTGAAGCACGTGGTGATCACGAGCGTGGATCGCGACGATCAGCGGGATGGTGGCGCCCGAATCTGGGCGGAGACCATCGAGGCGGTCCACGAAGCCTGTCCGGATACCAGCGTCGAAGTGCTGGTGGGGGACTTCAAGGGCGTGGAACGGGACATCCAGATCGTCTGCGACGCCCGTCCTGAGATCATCAGCCACAACATGGAGACGGTCGATCGAATGCACCCCGCGGTCCGACCGCAGGCCCGGTACGAGCGCAGTCTCAAGGTCCTTCAGCAGTTCAAGGCGAACGGTCTGGTCACCAAGACGGGAATCATGCTGGGGATCGGCGAGCACGAAAACGAGGTTCTCGACCTCCTGCGGGACGTCCGGGCGTGGAGCGACTGCGACATCCTCACGATCGGGCAGTACCTGCAGCCCACCCGAAACCACCTCCCGATCGATCGCTGGGTGCACCCCGATGAATTCGCGAGACTTCGCGAGGCGGCCCTTGCCGGGGGTTTCGAGGTGTGCGAAAGCGGTCCACTGGTCAGATCCAGCTACCACGCCGAGGAGCAGGCCGAGCGTCTGAGCCCCGAGCGGGCGGATGTCCACGAACGGATGAAGCGATTGATCGCTCAGGCCCGAGACCGCTGATTCCCGGGATCGGATTCGACTCCACTCCGGCAGGCGAACTATCATTCTCTACACTGATTGCGGAGGCCATTCAGCCTCACCGTCTTTCGAGAGCCAGCCCATTTCTACCATCACGCCTTTTCCACCGGCTTCGTCGAAGCCGAATTCGATCGAACGTCCCATTGCGACCCGTCCGACCGCGGCGCTGGTCCGGTACGTGGTTCCGGTGGTCACGATCCATCTGCTCGGCTTTCTCTGTCTGGTACCCGCGTTCTTCTCCTGGACCGGTGTCGTCGTCTGTCTGGTCGGGGTTCACATTTTCGGCCAGGCGATCACCATGGGCTACCACCGTCTGCTGACGCATCGAAGCTTCGAGACCCGACTCTGGTTCGAACACCTGCTCGTCCTGCTCGCGATGTGTTCCTTCGAGGACACTCCGGCACGCTGGGTGGCCACTCATCGCGTCCATCACGCACACAGCGACGAGCAGGAGGATCCCCACAGCCCGTTGGTGAGTGCGTTCTGGGGGCACATGGGCTGGTTGCTCGTGTTCAACCGGGCGCTCCACACCGCCGGTAGCTACGAGAAGTACGCACGCGACGTCCTTCGTGACCCCTTCTACATGTGGCTCGAGCGAAGATCCTGGCGGATCGCGGTGATCTACTCCATCCACGCGTTGCTCTTCTTCGCCGTCGCCTTCGTGATCGGATCCGCGATCTGGGGCGTGACGGAAGGACTCTGGTTCGGGGCGAGCATCGTGGTCTGGGGGGTGGTCGTCCGGACGCTTCTGGTCTGGCACATCACCTGGAGCGTGAACAGCCTTTCGCACCTCTTCGGCTACCGGAACCACGATACGAACGAGGAGAGCAGGAACAACTGGTTCGTCGCCCTGGTGAGCGCCGGTGAGGGCTGGCACAACAATCACCATCACGACCCGAAGTGCTGCACCGTCAGTCATCGCTGGTGGGAGATCGACGTCACCCACCTGGAGGTTCGACTGTTCCGCCGCCTTGGAATCGTCACCTCGATCGTGCCCCGCCGCGAGGAACGGGCCCGTCTGGCGATGGAGCGGATGAAGAACCGCGAGTGATGATTCGGCGCGGACGGATTCGAAGAGGACCGATGAACCACGCCGGGTGGGTCACGATGAGAATCGACGGCGACCCAAGCATTCGAGCATGATCGCCAGGTCCTCGACACCCGTCGAACCATCGCCATCGAGATCGACGGACCCGCGCCACTGCTCGACCACGATCTGATGATCGTCCGCGGTGAATCGTCCTTTGCCGGCATCCTCGAACTCCGGGTCGCCGATCGACGGCGGCTCGCATCGGGAATCTTCGTGGTCCTCCTTTCCGATTCGATGGTCGGCGAATTCGATTCGATCGAGATGCCGACGGGAATCCGCGACGACGTTCGGGTGTGTCGAACCGATCGTGCCATCGTGGTGCAAGTCGGTGAGGTCGAGTCGGGAATCACGATCGATGACGAGCGGTCTCCCGGGATCGGCGAGGTGCTGGATCTCATCGATGCGATGGATGTGTCGGACGCGGATGAAAACCTCTGGGATCTCGACCGGAACGGCCTGGTCGACGCCGAGGATCCTCGCATCCTGCTCGCACGATTCACGACCTGCGACTGACGCATACGTCTTGCGAGACGACGACCGCCCCGGCGCCCCTTTCAGGGCATCGGGGCGGTTTTTTTTACCGAGACGGATGGAGACCGAGTTTGCCGCGTCCATATAACCACGATCCGTCTTTCGTTCGTTCGGTTTTATTGGTCGTCGAACTTTCTGCGTCCATATTTCGTAGTCAGCGAAGAAATGGAGCCTCAAATGCGGTGTCAGTCAGTGCGATCGATTGGTCTGTCTCTATTTCTGGTGACCGGCACGCTCGCACTGGCCGCGGGAGACCGGAAGCCGCCCCGAAAATCCGGCCCCGCATTGAAATCGGTCGACCGGATCGATCCCACGCGACCGTGGCAACATGGTGACGGTCGCATTCAGCATCACGGCAGGATGTTCGATTCGTGGGAATCGTGGCGCGAAGCGAATGCGGAGCACGACCATCGCTGTGGCACCCGTTCCCCGGCCACACCTCCCGGAGGCGACGGGGTCGCCGGCGTCAGCGACTGCAGTCTCACCTCGACGATTCCCGGTGATGAGTACGACCCCGCGAACGGGAACCTGGTGATTCCGGTCGTGGTCCACGTGATCATGAATGATGANGGAACACTCGGGGATCTCGATCGGGAGACCATCGATCGACAGATGGTGATCTTGAACGACGATTTCTCGGGGGTCGGCGTGAACAGTGATCCGGGGATTCCGTCGGCATCGATCCGGTTCGTCCTTGCCAGCACGGACCCCGCGGGTGAACCGACCAACGGCGTCACGAGGTCGAACAATTCGACCTGGTTCAACGATCAAGGATCCTACTGGGACTCGCTCGCATGGGATCCCACTCGCTACCTCAACGTCTACACCAACTCCGGTGGCGGCGTGCTCGGCTATGTGAACGCCTTTCCGGCCGAGGGCCTCGCCGGCGAGATCGAGGATCGCGTCGTCGTCGACTGGCGAGCCTTCGGGGAAGGCGGAAACTACGGACCACCTCAGGATCTCGGTCGGATCCTGACCCATGAAGTCGGTCACTACCTCGGCCTGTTCCACACCTTTGAGGGGGGATGCAGTTCGTCGCTCTGTCTCGAGACGGGCGACCTCATCTGCGACACCCCTTCCCAGAGCGAGCCGACCTTCGCTTGTTCCGACATCGGCAGTTGCGGGGAGTCGGATCCGGTGTCCAACTTCATGAACTACTCCTGGCAGTTCTGCATGAAGGGGTTCACCGAGGAGCAGATTCGTCGAATGCGCTGCACGCTCGAGACCTATCGCCCGGAGCTGGGAATCCGTTCGGAGGCGTGCGAATACGCTTGTGCCGCGGACCTCAATGGCGACGGAACCGTCGATGGTCAGGATCTGGGCCAGATGCTGGCGCGGATCGGTGGTCCGCCTTCAGAAGTGATCCAGTGTGGCGACTTCGATCTCGACGGGATGATCACCGGGAGCGATCTCGGCAGGATTCTGGCTTCCTGGGGTGTTTGCGAGGTTCCAGTCTGTGAAACGATCGGTGGCTGCGACGATGGCGACGAATGCACGGTCGATTACTGCGCCGACGGGGCCTGCGTACACTTGAGCGAACAGTTCTGCGGGATCTGTGGTGTTCCGGAGGCCGGATCATGCTACGAATCGAACGGTTCACCGGGATGCAGCGAACAGGACTGCTGTGATGCGATCTGCAACGTCGATCCGTTTTGCTGCATCATCAACTGGGATGCGGCGTGCCGCAACAAGGCGAATTCCGGTGACTACCCGGAATGCGACGGCTGATTTCTGATCGAGTTCGATCGGATCGCGACCCCTCTTCGGATTTTGACCGAAAGCCGAAGCGGGCGAGGTTCGGCGCCGCATCGAGCATCTACAATCGCATCTCATGTCCGACACCGATTCGAAATCTCTCGGTCTCAATGCGGGTCCATCCGAATTCGGCCGCCCCGACCACCCGGGCGACCTGACGCCTTTCCTGAGACGACTTCTCACCGGTGGGACGCTTTCCGAAGAAGCGGCGCGGTCGGCCTTCGAGGCGATCATGACCGGGGCGGCACATCAGGCCGAGATCGGTTCCCTGCTGTCGCTTCTCGCGACCCGTGAGCCGACGGTCGAGGAACTGGTCGGTGCGGCATCGGTGATGCGGGAGAAGGTCGAACGACTTGAAACCGGGGTCGAGGCGGACCAGCTGTTGGACACCGCCGGAACCGGCGGCGCGCCCAAGACCTTCAATGTTTCGACGGCGGCCGCGATCGTGGCGGCCGCAGCCGGTGTGAAGGTCGCCAAGCACGGCAACCGGTCGCGCACCGGACGTGGTTCCGCGGAGGTTCTGGAGAAGCTGGGGGTCGACGTCGATGCGGGACGCGAAGCCCAGCTTCGTTGTCTCGACGCCGCCGGCGTGGCGTTCTGCTTCGCGATCCATCATCACCCCGCGGCGAAACACGCGATGCCGGCTCGAAAGGCGCTGGGATTTCCGACGATCTTCAATCTGCTCGGTCCGTTGACCAATCCCGCCGGCGCGGGTCGCCAGATCACGGGCGTCTATGACGACCGTTTCGTGCGGCTCGTCGCCGATGCCCACGCGGAGCTCGGAACGGTCCGCGCGCTCGTGTTCAACTCCGGCGACGGACTCGATGAATGTTCGATCGGTGCTCCGACTCATGTCGCCGACGTGAAAAGCGGGGAGGTCGTGGAGTACGAGATCGATCCGGTGGCGCTGGGGATGCGATCCGCGACCGTCGAGGAACTTCAGGTTCGAGACCTCGACCATGCGGCGAAACTGGTCCGCGATCTGCTGGAGAATCGAGAAAAGGGTCCGGCACTCGACATGACGTTGTTGAACGCCGCCGCCGCGATCGTCGCCGCGGATGTCGCGACGTCTTTCGAAGAGGGCATCGGTCGCGCTCGCGAGACGATCGAATCGGGGGCCTCGGCGGCGACCCTGTCGGCCCTGATCGCGGCATCCCACGGTTGACCGATTCGGTTTGTGCGATTCCGACCGCGTGCCGGAGGTTCCGCCGCCTGGCTCGGAAAGCGGTGAATCGGAGTTAGCCTGATCGTCCGTGATGAAAGCACGCGATTGGAACGGGGGATGGCTGGGGGTCGTTCTCGGCGTCGGCGCCTTCGCCGGTGCCGGGCTGGGGCGGGCGATCGGCGGGCTTACTTCGGTTCGCGTTGAGGAACTCACGATCATCTTCGCGGTGATGATCGCGACCTTCGGGTTCGCGGGAGTGATTCGATCGGGTGCGGCGAACTCGCGAAGGCGAGTGACGACGCTGCTTTCGATCACATCGGTCTACGTCGTGCTCGCGGTGCTTGACGCGCACGCGGGACGTCGACCTTCCGATCCCGGTCATGTCCGATCCCTGGTGTCGGTCGAAGGGACGTTCCTCGACACGGCACGACCCGACCGCGATGGACCGGGGCGGCAGGGTGCGGAGCGCGGAGCATCGCAGGTCGCCACCATGAGGGTCGATTCGGTCCCCGGTCCCGCGGATCCGCTCACCCCGCTTCTTCCGGGGGACGAGATCAGCGTTCGAATCACCTCCGGATCGATTCCCGATCCACCCGGAGTGCGAGTCGTCGTGGTCGGTCGACTCGTACCGTCCGGCCGACCGAGCAATCCCGGTTCGAGTCGACGGCACGCTTCGTCGGGAAACGCGTCGATACTGGTTCCGGATTCCCGACTGATCGTGCCCGTCATGGGTGCGGACCGACGGATCCGGATCGACTGGTCGATCGCGATCGGCTCCGAGATGCGATCCCGGTTCCGCCGGGGCATCGAGGCCATGTCTTCGGGCGGCGACGCCGGTTCCGATGATGAATCCCTCCTCTGGTGTCTCCTGACGGGTGATCGAAGTCGACTCGATGAACGGACGCGCATCGCCTTCAAGCGTTCCGGGGTCTCCCATCTGCTCGCGATCAGTGGTCTGCATCTCGCCGTCGTGGCGTCCATTCCCTGGTTCGTTCTGGGATGGTTGGGTGTGGGAAGGGGCGTTCGATGCACGGTCACCGCGGTGGTCGTGCTTGGTGGCGTGATGCTCGTGGAGTCGAGCCCGAGCGTGATCCGTGCCGCGTCGATGATCATTCCAATACTCACCGGGGCTTCGATCGGGGCGGTGTTCGGGGTGATTCCGCTGCTTGGACTCGTGGCGGGAGGCATGCTCTGGACGGATCCGGCCTGGGTGGAATCGTCCGGATTTCAATTGAGTTTCGTCGCGACCTCGGCGCTGGCGTTCTCCTGCCGGGATGCTCGAGAATCGTGGTTCGGACCTCGTGACTCGATCGGGCGAAGCCGATTCGAGATTCTCCGGGATCGGTGGGTATCGCTGGCCACGGCTTCGATCGTCGCTTGTCTCGCGACGTTGCCACTGGTGGAGTCCCGCTTCGGCGTGGTACCGCTCCTGCTGATCCCCGCGAGCATCCTGATCGCGCCACTCATCTTCGCGTTCCTCCTGCTCATCGTTCCGGTAGCGATCATCGCCATGGTCGAACCCGCCATCGGGCGTCTCTTGTCGACCCCGATCGGCGGTGGCGATGCGCTGATTCGGGTGTTGGTCGTGGGCATCGCGGATGCTTCGCCGGTGATCCTCACGCTCGATCCGGGTTTCGTCTGGACGATCGGGGCGACGATTCTCGGCATCACCGTCCCGCGTCTTCCCACGTACCGAGGCGTTCGTCGGATCGCCTGGTGCGCGTTCATCGCGTCGATCACGATTCCGATGCTTCCGTTCACCGGATCACCGATCGTCGAGCGGATCCGCGTGGACATGCTCGCGGTCGGCGACGGCACGGCGATCCTGATCAGGACGCCGCGGTCCACGGTGCTCTTCGATGCAGGGAGTTCGAGCATTTCGCGTTTCGGCGCAGACACGATCTTTCGCGGTCTGCGCTCGCTCGGGGTTCGACGTCTCGATGGAATCGTGATCTCACATGCCAACATCGATCATCATGGTGCGGTCGCGGCGCTGGTGCGGATGATGCCCACGAATTCGATCGTGGTGACCCCCGCATTTCTTCGGAGGATCCACCGGACTCCGGACGCGGCCGGCCATGCAGGTCTTCTGGAGGCGTTCGGCCATGCGGCGTCGCTTCGGATCGTGGAACGAACCGATCGAATTCCGTTTCCCGACGGCGTCTGGTCGGTGCTGCACCCGCGAAGCGAGGATGATTTTCGGAGAACCAACGACGAGTCGATCTCGCTTCGAATCCACGGCGTCGCGCCGCGCGCGGGGCAGGAAGATCGAATCGCGGATCTCCTGCTTTTCGGCGATCTGGAGACCGAGGGCGTGGCTCGATTGATGGAACGCACGCCGGTGCTTCGCGCGCGAATCATGGAGCTTCCCCACCACGGCAGCTGGCGTCCGGTGGTCGTCGATCTGATCGAAGCGGTGGATCCGAGGATCATCCTGCAGTCGACCGGTCCGCGTCGATTCGAAGCGGATCGATTCGACGTGGCCTCACGTCGTCGGGTCCGGCTCGTGACCTGTCGTGACGGCGCGAGCATCGTGACGATCGCCGATGACGGGTCGATGGGGGTCTCGACGACGAAGAGTGGGATTCGGGCGGGTGTCCGATGGCCCTGACCGGCGGATCGGTCAGAAGAAGCGAAGACCGGCTTCGAACCCCATGGGTCTGTCTCCGCTTCCGGCGCGAGCCCAGACGACCATGACGGGGCGGTCGAGATGCCGACCTTCCGGGAGAATCGTCTTCAGGGTTCCGGTCATTCCCTCGAGGAGCGGTGTCGAGGACCGGATCCGGATTCCGGTGTCGCTCAGATCCACGGATCGGTAGCGAACGGGCTGCTCCGGATTGAAGTGCCATTCGAGCACCACCTCCACGGAGATCGATTCCCGGTCCGTTTCACGACGATCGGAGCCGGTCGATTGATCGTCCGGCTCCATCGACTTCCGTTTCATGATTGAATCATCCAGCATGGCCCGTGGACATCGGCGAAATCGCCCCCTGAATCCGGCCCGATCCGCTGTAAATCGCGTCAGGCATTCGACTTGGATTGGCAGCGCCGATTGTGCGGCCGACCGCTCGGGTTCACCCCGGTTCTCCACATCCAGTGCACCAGCGGGGTGAAAAACGAGGTGGTTCGATAACCACGTCGGAAACTCCGTTCCACGCATGTCGAGGTGGGTTCGTGCCGATGAAGAGGTGTCGCCATGTCGAACTCTCCACAACACAACCTCACCTCCTCCCCCGACGCCGATTCCAACGAGACCCTCGTGGGCGATGGATCCCCGGCCGAGGGCCTGGTCGAGGATGTTCTTCGGGATGCCCGCTCACTGCTTGGTGAGGCGGTGTCGCCCGAAAACGCCGCCGACCTGGTCGCCGACTCGACGGTGGATCGATCCAAGATCGATGCAGCGGGGCTCCTGAGCGATCTGGATCGTCCCACCGATGATCTGGCGGCCGAATTGCAGCCGTCACCGACCGGGACGCGGTCGGACGATGCGCTGCCGGGGGATGGGATCAAGCGTGGCCCGGCGGCCCGCGATCTCGGTCCCGAGGGTCCGCAGGCCGATCTCTTCGGCATGGCGAGTCCTTCGGAAGCACTGTCGTCTCCCGGACCTCCGACGGTCGAAGAGATCGATTCCGCCGAAACGCCTGCGCTCATCGAATCCGAACACGCCGCGACGAGTCCGGAGTCGGCGAGTCCCGCCGCGGCGCTCGAGGCATTGATGGCGATTCGGATCGCCGAGGAATCCGAGGCCGAACCTTCGATTTCTTCGATTCTGGAAACGCCTTCGTCTTCACCGAACCCGAGCGAGATCGCGAGGGCGGAAGCCGCGGAGCGATCCGCCGCGGCGACCCTGGACGCCATGGGTGGAAATGCGCCACTCCGGTCGACCGCCGGCGAGGTCGAAGCCGTGTCTTCAGGTGATCCGCTCGACAGAATGGATGCAGGCACGGTCCGGTCTGAAATCTCGTCGGTCGAGTCGGTCCCTCCGGTTCTGACCGGCCCGACCGGCCCCCGATCCGAGCCGCTCGAAGCGGAAGTCGACCTCGGGCCGGATGGGGCATCCGGCGACACGTCGGATCCACCGATGGAAGCATCGGAAGTCGACGATCAATCGGTTTCGATCGAAGCGACGCCGGATCCCGACGCCTCGATGCTCGTCGATTCCCCTCCGATGCCGTCTTCAATGACGACCCCCTCGGGGATCAAGCGAATCGCCGCCCTGCCTTTCAGACTGCTCCCGTCATCGATGCACGGCGTCGTCAGCGTGGCGGCGATCTCCCTCGCCTTCTGGGTTCCCGTGGCCTGGACCTATGCGGTCCTGGGTCCGGAAGCGTTCGAGCGTCTGCTGCCGTCCGCGACCACGCCGTCCGAACCGCTCGATCCGGCCGAATCCGATTCGCCGGGCGTCGACCCGTCCGCCACCGCGGATCCTCCGTCGACATCCTGAACCAATCACCGCTTCAGGTCCGGTCGGATCCTTCAGATCCACGTACCGGTCGTGGTGCGATCACTCGTCTCGGCATCGCCGGTGTTCACGAGTCCCGCCGGCTCGAAGAGCATCACGGCGCACTCCTCTTCCGCGACCGGGCGATGTTCGACACCTTTGGGAACCACCAGCATCTGGCCCTCGTGGAGTTCGACCGAGCGGTAGCCATATTCGTCCGGGGCCCCGAAGCTCTTTCGAAACTCCATGGTGAACGAGCCGTGCAGCACCAGGAACATCTCGTCTTCGTCAGGGTGCGAATGCCAGTCGAAAGCGCCGATGAACTTCGCGAGTTTCACTTCCTGACCGTTGAGCGCTGCGATGATGCGCGGCGACCAATGGTCGGAGAAGTGGCCGAGTTTCTCATCGAGATCGATGACGTCCATTGAAATCCCCTGCAAGCGATGCGGATCGCGCGATCACTTCCCGCGGCCGCTGATCAGACTCACGAGAATCAGCACGATCGCCACGACCAGCAGGATGTGGATGAACTGACCCATGACCACACCGGAGACCAGTCCCAGGAGCCACAGAATGATGAGCACGACGGCGATGGTGAAGAGCATGTCGGGGCCCGTGTTCGAGGTGGATTCACAGGTCGCCGCGGTGGTGGACCTGCAGGGGTCGTATCAGGCTCCGACGACGGTAGTCGAAACCACGTGAGCAGGGATCCGGAGACAGGCCCCGCGTGTTCGAACCCTGACCGCTCGCGGATCGCGTTCAACTTCCCGAAGGGTGCCAGATCGTCTTCATCTCGGTGAAGGGTTCGATGGTCCAGGGGCTGTGTCGGGTCTCTTCGTCGTGGTAGTCGACGTCGGCGACGTCTTCCAGCCGCACCCGCTTCATGTTGTCGGCGGCCCCGAGTTCGAGGAGTCTTCGCGATTCCCGATCCTCGGTGGCACCGGCGATCGCATCGATGTCGCGATGGTCCGCGAATTCGGGAAGAAGTTCCCGTCGATAGCCGGTGAGCACGTTGACGACGCCGCCCGGCACGTCACTGGTGGCGCAGATCTCCGCGAGGATCATCGCCGGAAGGGGATTCGCCTCGCTGGCGAGGGCGATGGCGACGTTTCCGCCCGCGAGCACCGGGGCGAGGTGGGAGATCAGACCGAGGAACGATGGTTCGTTCGGGGCGATCACCCCGCATACGCCGGTGGGTTCGGGCATGGTGAAGTCGTGGTACGGCCCGTTGACCGGATTTCGGGCACCGATCACCTGCGGGAACTTGTCACACCATCCCGCGAACGCGACCAGTCGGTCGATCCCGCAGGCGACTTCCTTGCGGGCGGTGGCGGCGGTCGGGGCACGGTCGGTACCCGTCTCCGGGACGCACCGGATCGCATCGACGAGTTCCGCAGTCCGCCCTTCCGCCATTTCGGCGATGCGGTAGAGGATCTGGCTTCGGTTGTAGGCGTCACGTGCCCACCATCCGGGGAGCGCCTTGCGTGCCACCTCGACGGTGTTGCGAAGATCCTTTCGACTGCCCTGGCAGCAGTGGGCGACGACGCGATCGTCGACGCCCCAGAGAATCATGGTGCGTCCGCTCTCGGTGCGCGGGAAGGCGCCGCCGATGAAGAGCTTCCAGGTCTTGAGGATGGGTTCTCGAGCCATGATCGCATCCGCCTCGTTCAGAGTGACAGGTATCCACGCAGGCCGTGAAGCCCGCCCTCGCGACCGAAGCCGCTTTCCTTGACGCCCCCGAAGGGACTGGTCGCGTCGAATCGGTTGTAGGTGTTGAGCCAGACCACGCCCGCCTGCAGGCGGCTCGCGATCTCGAAGATCTTGCTGCCCTTGTCGGTCCACACGCCCGCCGCGAGTCCGAAGCGGGTGTCGTTCGCACGGCTGATCGCTTCTTCCGGGGTTCGGAAGCTCATCACCGCGAGCACCGGTCCGAAGATCTCCTCGCGGGCCACCACATGACTCGGTTGCACGCCGGAGAGGAAGCAGGGACGGCACCAATGTCCCTTTTCAGGCAGGGCGGCGCCGTTCGGTTCGTGCATGGTCGCACCCTCGGCCCGGCCACGTTCGAGATAGTCGCGGATCGTCTCGAGTTGTCCGCCGGAGTTGATGGCGCCGACGTCGGTGTTCTTGTCGAGCGGATCGCCGACCCGCAGCGTCGAGAGGCGTCGTTCGAGTTTCGTGATCACCTCGGAGAGGACCGACTCCTGCACGAGGAGACGACTTCCGGCGCAACAGACGTGCCCCTGATTGAACCAGATGCCCTGCACGATTCCCTCGATCGCCTGATCGATCGATGCGTCCGCGAACACGATGTTCGGACTCTTTCCGCCGAGTTCGAGGGTGAGTCGCTTTCCGGTGCCCGCGGCCGATGCCGCGATCCGCTTGCCGACTTCGGTCGAGCCGGTGAAGGCGATCTTGTCGACGTCCGGATGCTCGACCAGAAGGCGTCCGGTCTCTCCGGCGCCGGTGACGATGTTGACGACGCCCTTCGGCAGCTCGCACTCCTCGCAGATCTCCGCGAATCGGAGGGCGGTCAGCGGAGTGGTCTCCGCGGGCTTCAGGACGACGGTGTTGCCACAGGCGAGCGCAGGCGCGATCTTCCACGCGAGCATGAGCAGGGGGAAGTTCCACGGAATGACCTGGGCGCAGACGCCGATCGGCTTCGGATCGGTCGCGCCGGGAAACGCATACTTCAGTTTGTCGCACCAGCCGGCGTTGTGGAAGAAGTGCTGTGCGACCAGTGGCAGGTCGACGTCCCGGCTCTCCCGGATCGGTTTTCCACCATCCATCGTCTCGAGCACCGCGAGTTCCCGGGATCGTTCCTGGATACGACGGGCGATCCGGTAGAGATGCTTGGCTCGCTCCTGCGGACGCGTTCGCGACCACTTCCGGAAGGCGGCTCGTGCGGCGGCCACGGCCGCATCGACGTCGGCGGCATTCGCCTCGTCGCACTCCGAGAGCACGGCTTCCGTCGCCGGATTCGCGGTCTCGAAGGTCCGACGTCCACGACTCGAGATGAAACGGCCGTCGATGAACAATCGATGCCGCTCCGCGATTCCGGGATCGACCTGTTCGGGTGCGGGGGCGTAGGTCCAGTCGCTGTTCACGGTCATCCGGGCTCTCCGAGGGTCGCCGAGGGGCGGGACGTCGTCGATGGTACCCGTCGACCGCGTCTCGTACCGGTTCGTCGGACCCGCTACCGTGGTCATCGATTCGGATGCGGCTTCGGGCGGCGTCCGGAATTGAAACGATCAGGGAATCACGACATGCGAATCCTTTCGGTAGACATCGGTGGCAGCCACATCAAGACCCTGCTTTCGGGCGAGACCCCCGACGCCAGGCGGCGGGCGCCCAGCGGAAGCGAGTTCACGCCGGGGCAGATGGTCGAGGCGATCCATGCGATGTGGACGCCGGATGAGTTCGATGTGATGACCATCGGTTTTCCCTCGCCGATCAAGGATGGAAGAATCCTGAGGTCACCGGTCAATCTGGGACCCGGCTGGAAGGAATTCGACTTCGCCGGTGCGTTCGAGGGGATTCCGATCCGACTGATGAACGACGCCGCGATGCAGGCGGTCGGCAGCTACGAGAACGGAAAGATGCTCTTCCTCGGGCTCGGCACCGGCCTCGGCGCCTGCATGATCGCTCACCACGTGGTCATGCCGATGGAGCTTGGTCATCTTCCGTTCAAGAATGAACGGTCCTTCGAGCAGTACGTCGGAGAGGCGAGTCGGGAGGACCTCGGAACGAAAGCCTGGCGGAAGGAGGTCTGGGAGACGGTGACGGTCCTGAAGGAAGGCCTGCTCCCGGACGTGATCTGCCTCGGTGGTGGAAATGCCAAGCGAATCGCCAAGCACCCCGACGAAATCCCTTCCTTCGTGACGCTCGGTGAGAACACGAACGCGTTTCTCGGCGGATTCCGAGTCTGGCAGGACGATCGGTACGAGACCACGATTCCGGTGCTCAACGCCGGCCCGAAACCCTCGAAGTCCTGAAATCCGAATTACTGAAATCGAAGATGCACGCCTTCGAACGGCGTGCGCATCGTCGTCGATCGTCGGATGGAAGTGATCGCGTTCGGTTCAGCCGGCCCGCTTCTGCTGCAGATCCTTGATGACCGCGTCGAGTTTCCGAACCACGGCGTGCAGGTTCTTCCAGCGGGCGTACTGGTTGGGCTCGACGCAGGTGTTGATCAGTTCGCCGAGCTCCGCGGCAATTCCCGTCGAGATGGTGTGCGCCGGTGGAGGCAGTTTGGCGGCCTGACTTCCGCGTCCACCCGTGGACTGGGTGGGGACCTCTCGCTGCGTGAGCATCCAGTACATCGTCGCGCCGAAGTTGTAGACGTCGGTTCGCTCGGTGAGCGGTTCCAGTTCGGCCTGCTCCGGCGCGATGTAGCCGGGGGTGCCCTGGATTCGTTCCTTCGCCTTGCCGATCGGATGGGCCTGGCCGAGATCGATGACCTTCACGGAGCCGTCTTCGGTGACGAGGACGTTGGTCGGCTTCATGTCGGCGTGGACGTAGCCCTTGTCATTCATGTGGGCGAGGGCGTCGGCGACTTCCCGGAAGATGCGGATCTTGGAAAGAGTGCCGAGGTCGACGAGGTTGTCCATCGACTGCCCGTCGACCAGCTCCATCAGGACCGCGACTTCGGTTCTCGTCCAACCCTTCGGTCGGACCTTCTCGACGCTCAGGATCCGACGGATCGAGGGATGGGTGAGCTTCTTCGAGACCTTGACTTCGTTCTCGGCCTGGACCAGAAAGCGATCATCCTTGTCACTCTCTTCGAGGAGCACGTGCTTCAGCGCGAAAACCTGGCCGGTGTCGGGCTTGCAGACGCAGTAGATCTCACTGGCCGCACCGCTTCCGATGTGCTTGAGGACACGATAGCCCTGGATGTAGTCTGGTTCTTTCACGGCGGCGCTGGGCATGAAGTTGATGACGTGGGGATTGCCGAACGGTTCTGCAAAATCAAGCCCCGTCCTGAAGTCGGGGCGATTTGATGGTGACCAGCGATCCCGGGGAGATGACTCGTGATGAGCGATGGGACCGCCGAACGAAGACAAGCACGGAGATGTTACGTGAATCGCAGGGCGATTCCAACCCTTTATGTGACATCCTAGCGTCAGGAAGGCGATTTTTCCGCACGTCCATTCGATCGAAAGTGTCATCGATTGTCGGACTTCATGCTCCGGGAACGTCTCCGGATCCGGTGTATCGACCGGCACGTTGGCGGAGCAACTGACGTCCGAGATCATCGAGCAGGCTGGAAGCTCCAAACCGATAGAGCCCGGGTGTCAACCAGGCCGACCCGAGGGTTTCACGGACCATCACCAGATGATGAATGGCGGCTTTCGCGGCTCGAATCCCGCCTGCGGGCTTCATGCCGATCCGAACTCCGGTCGCATCGAAGTGATCCCGGATCGCCTCGAGCATCACCAGGACGACAGGCATGGTGGCGGCGGGTGAGATCTTGCCGGTGGAGGTCTTGATGAAGATCTCCCCATCTGCGATTCCGGAATCCGAGAATGGAGCCGTGACGGCCGCTTCGATCGCGAGATCGGAGGCGAGCCGGACCTGGTCGAGGGTTCCCAGCTCTCCCGTCTCCAGAATGATCTTCAGATGTGCGGGTCCACAGGCCTGCTTGACCGCCACGATTTCCGCCTGCACCTCGTCGTATCTTCCGGCGAGGAAGGCGCCTCGATTGATGACCATGTCGATCTCGTCGGCACCTGCTTCGACCGCGGCCCGGACCTCGGCCAGACGGGTCTCGAGGGGGGCCTGACCGCTTGGAAACGCCGTCGCGACGCTCGCGATCTTGATGTCCGAGTCACCGAGCCGGTTCTTCGCCGTCGAGACCATGCTTGGATAGACGCAGACCGCGGCCACCCGGGGGAGGGGGGGTTCGAAGCCGGTCGGTAGTGGTCGCGTCGCTCGGTCACACAGGCTTCGGACCTTCTCCGGCGTGTCCGCCCCTTCCAGCGTGGTGAGATCCACCATCGACATCGCGAGCCGCAGTGCTTCCGCCTTCGCCTCGCGCTTGATCGAACGGGTCGTGAATTCGGCGGCGCGGCGTTGGGCCATCACTGGATCGACGGTTCGATGTCGCATGAAGCGGCTCGGGTGGGAGGAATTCGGAGTCGAAAGAACGCGAGGGCGTCGCGTTGGCGACGCCCTCTCGACGGTCGGGATCCGGGCGCTCGTGAACGGCGATCAGCCGCCGCGGCCCGCGGAGAACAGTCGGGGGAGGTTGGCGCCGCCCATCAGGACGAGCTTGCTGGCCGACGGGTTGTTCGCGTTCGGGATCGAGTAGATGAGCAGGCTCTCGTCGCTCGAATCGATCACGTAGAGAAACTCGTAGGGATTCTCCTTCGGGCCGTTGCCACTCGACGTGGTGACGAGCGAGAAGCCCTCGTCGGTCGTCGTGGCCATGCCCGCGAACGCGGGGTTCGGCGAGAGATGGCCGGCCTGGAAGATCGCGAGCGTCGCGATCAGAAAGGCGGAGGCCCAGAGAATCGCGGCCGACGGGCTGATCGAACTACTGGTGCCGGAATCTTCGGAAGGGTTTGCTCGGTCGGTGTCGTGGTTCATGTGTCGGGTTCCTTGTTCGCCGCTCGGCGTCACTTGCCGCCCTGGCGAGCGACCACTCCGTCCTTGGCGAGATCGGCGTATCCCATGCCTTCGAGGATCTTCTTCGAAGCGTCGTACCGGACCGCGACGAGCTGTCGCGAGTTCTGGTCGACGATGTAGAGGATGAACGGCGACGAACCCTGGGCGCGTCCCGCGACCATCGCGTACTTGCCGCGATACCGCTGTTGGGCGTCGGCGGTGGGGGAGAAGGTGATGGCCGCGACGGACGCGACCAACAGTCCGTTCAGGACGAGCAGGCGCTTGATGCTGCGAGGTGACATTCGGTGCTCCAGTGGCCAGGCATCGCTCGAGTCATTCTCGTGACGGGTGGACGACGCCTGGATCCGGTTGGGAATCGAGACGGATTCAGAGATCCTCGTGCTGTCGCTTCGAGGGGAAGAGCGTCAGCAGAAGAAGGATCCCGGCGAACACCGCGGCGACGAGATAGCCCATCCAGACGGACGAACGGGTCCCGATGGTGGGGTCCCGAGGTGCGTTCTGGGCGAACACGACGGCGGTGTCACTGAACGGAAGGGCGAACATCATCGCCACCAGTGCTTTGTAGATGCGGTGCATCAGAGCAAGGTACCGCCTCGCCCCGGGTCGGGGCAAGGCGGCACCTCGGTTTGTGGTCGCTTCGTGGATCGAACACCGTACGGACGATCAGGGAGCCGGTTCCACGGGGCTGCCATTGAGCATCAGATCCACCGGTGGGCTGGGTGATCCGGAGCACAGCATCCCGATCGTGAACGACTGACCCTGGCAGACCTCGCCATTCCAGGTTTCATTGACGATTCGAATCAGGCCGTCATCGCGAGGAACCAGCTTTCCGTTCCAGACCGAATCCACGGTGAAGGTCTCCGCGGCAAAGAGGGCCTCCCACCCGCTCAGGCACTGTCCCGAGTCGTTGTTGATGGTGAGATCCGCGGTGAAGCCGGTCCCCCAGTCGTCGTTGACGGTCCAGACATAGGTGAAACCGTCGATCTGGCATTCGTCGAGCACGCCGTTGCCGTCCACGTCTCCGGAGCCGTCCGCGATCTCGCAACTGTCGGGGATCAGGTTGGTGTTGCAGTCCTCGACGTCGCCGGCGGCGATCGCGCAGGCGTCCCAGACCCCGTCGCCGTCGCAGTCGATCTGTTCCTGACAGCCGTCGGGGATTCCATCGAAATTGCAGTCCGCGGCACCCGCCTGGATCGCGTCGTAGTCCGACACGCCGTCGGCATCACAATCAGGACCGCAGGAACCCCATTCGCCGAGGAGCGTTCCGAGGTCGGCGCCGTTGGTCACGCCGTCGTTGTTGACGTCGCCTCCCGGACCCCCCCACGCACCCAGCATGAGTCCCATGTCCCCACCGTCGACCCGACCATTCAGATCGAGATCGCTGACGCAGTCGCAGGTNTCGCTGCAGACGCCGAAATCAACGTCGGCGAGCATGTAGAAACCTTCGCCCACTGGGTCGATCCGCTGCCAGATCACGTAGATCGAGTGCTTGCCGACCCGGGGCGGAAGCGTCACGCTGAACGTGTACTCGTTGCCCTCGAGCGAAATCGGACCGACCGGAATCTGCTGCATCTTTCCCCAGGAAAGCGGTTCCTGTCCCCACGCATGGTCGGGCGTGGTGACGAACGCGTACATCTTGAGGGGGTTGTGCGGGGTCGACGCGTAGATCGTCATTTCGAACGATCCCGGCTCGACGGGTGTCGTGGGCCACTGATCGCTCACCGTGTCGAACGCGAAGAAACGCGGGTTGTTCGCGCTGGCCAGGCGACCGTCGGGGATGATCTGGTCGTAGGGGACGTCGAACTGGTCGTAGGCGTCGGCGGGCGCGAAGTTGACGAGTTCGTTCCAGTTCCAGCAGGCGTCGGCGTCCTCGTCGATCAGGCCCTGCAGGAACGGATCGGGGTTGGTCATGCATCCACCCTCCCAGGCCCGGTAGATCCGGCTGGGCGGATCCGAGAGGGTGCCGTGACCGAGAAGTCCGGTCGTGATTCCGCCCGCAAGTGCGATCGCGACGATACCGATGCGCTTGATGTTTTTCATGATCGATCAGCTCCGAGAAAGGGGGGAATGGAGTCTCGGGCGGCACGCTGATGCCGCCGTCGAAGTTCTCCATCCGCTCCATACCGCCTTCGTCCGTGGTCAGGTTCCTCAAACCGTCGAGGTCGTTGGAAAACGTTCGTTCAAACGGGTTTTAAACGATTTAAACGATGGTCGCTCGATCTTTCATGGAGCCGGCTCGATCACGAATCGACCTCTTTCGTCCTCGGCGATCCGAATGACCGGCCGATCGGGTTCATGATCGAGCACCACGGTCCACCGGTGCTTCGCCGCGCGAGGAAGAAATCCGAGTTTCGTCCGCATCGATTCGTACGGAAGCATGTCGTAGGCCAGGCTGGCTGAAGGATGAACATGGTGAATCGTCGGAATGAGATCGCCGGGAAAGACGAGGCCGCCATCCTCGGTGTCGACGAACACGCCCTGCATTCCCCAGGTGTGACCGATCAAGGGCTCGACCCGGATTCCCGGAAGGATCTCCGCGTCTCCGTCGATCAGACGCACCCGATCGGCGATCGGATCGAGGTGGGTCCGGAGGTAGGTCCGGGTCATGGTGCTCCGATTCGCGAGCGCGTCTTCCCATTCACGACGTTGCACCACGACTTCGGCATTTCGGAAGACCGGACGGGGCGACGTTCCGGCGGCGATCATCTCGGTCGGATCCGCGCCATCCCAGGTCGTCAGTCCACCCGCATGATCGAAGTGGAGATGGGTCGTGATCACGGTGTCGATGGAATCGGGATCGACATCGCCTTCGAGGAGCGCGTCGACGACGGTCCTCGAATCGAGTCCGTAGACGGATCGTTCCCGCGCGGTCCACTTGTCACCGCACCCCGTCTCCACGAGCACCCGCCTCGAACCGTTTTCCAGGAGGAGACAGTTCGTGGCGAGACCGATCCGATTCTCTTCGTCGGGCGTCGTCCAATCCGACCACATCGATTTTGGAATGATTCCGAACATGCCTCCACCGTCCAGACGGAGTCCGCCTGCGCGGAGGGCTCGCCACTTCCAGGTTTCATCATGCATGTCCGGGCACCTTCATTTTCGGGCCATCGAGGTCGCCACGATCAACCATCGGTCGAATCCCCGATTTGGCGGAGAATGGCGGAATCTTCCTGATCGGAATGTCTATTTTAGTCACCTCACGGGGTATGCCACACCACGACCTTGCATGAGACGATCTTGGCGGAACTCACTTCCATCTTCAATGACGCACTGACCGGCGACGACGATGCAGCGCGTCGGATGTGGGTCATGGTCTACGAGGATCTCCGGATCATGGCCGGAAACTCGTTGCGAAGAGGTCCCGGTGAGAGTGGACTGGAACCGACCGAGGTCGTGCACGAAGTCTTCCTTCGAATCGCTCGCAATGCACCGGCGTCCTGGGACAACCGCCGCCACTTCTTCGGGGCGGCGATCCGGGCGATGGAGCATTTTCTGATCGATCGTTCACGAGGACGAAAGGCGATCAAGCGTGGTGGTGGAAAGGCGCCGATTTCGTTGTCGATTCTCGCCGGGGAGCTGGCGGACTACGACCGGGCCACGGAGATCGCATCGCGGGGGCTCATCGGTGCCATCGACGATCTCTTCAGGATCGACGCGAATGCGGCGGAAATTGCCCGCTTCCGCTGGTTCATGGGACTGAACAACGAGCAGACGGCGGCCATTCTCGAGATTCCGGTCTCGAGGGTTCGCCGCGACTGGACCTTCGCGAAGGCGTTCCTGCAACGCCGGCTCGCCGAGGCGGACGAGGATTGAACTTCGACGACCCCGAGTCCGGATCGGTCGAAGATTCGTCCGTCGACGCGGCCTCCCGACGCGGTGTCCGAATCCGCGAGCTCTTCGACGCCGCGACCGTACTTCCGCGTGCCGATCGAACCGCCTACGTGATGGATGCGGAGGAGCAGGATTCGATCCGGGACGAAGTGCTCGAGATCCTCGAGTTCGTCGAGGCGACGATCGTGGAGGAACCCACGGCGNCCGTCCCTGCGGTCGAAGGTGGCGTGGACACTCTGGTCGGAAGCCGGGTGGGGGACTTCGAACTGGTCCGGCTCATCGGCACGGGTGGAACGAGCGTGGTTTTCGAAGCCCGGCAGCGGCGGCCGGATCGGGTGGTCGCGATCAAGGTGCTTCGGAGCGGATTCGCGGGACCCCGCATGCGACGCCGATTCGAGCGGGAGGTCGAGATCACGGGTCGCCTCCAACACCCCGGGATCGCCCGCGTGCTCGCCTCCGGCTCCGTCACGATCGGTCGACGGGAGTCGCTCTGGCTCGCGATGGAATTCGTGCCGAATGCGCGTTCGATCACCCGCTTCGCGATCGAACAGGATCTGGACATCGGTGCCCGGGTACGTCTGCTTCGAGATGCGATCACCGCGATCGGTTACGCGCATGGTCGCGGGGTGATACATCGCGACTTGAAGNCGGCGAACATCCTCGTCGACGATACGGGTGCGGTTCGCGTGATCGATTTCGGCATCGCCCGGATCGATGACCAGGTCGTGGTCAGGGCCGACACGTTGGCCACCATGCCCGGTCAGGTGCTGGGCACCGTGCCGTTCATGGCGCCCGAACAGATCGACACGGGGAGCGAGGAAGTCGACGTCCGAACCGATGAATATTCGTTCGGGGTGGTCGCCTACCTGCTGCTCGGTGGTCGAATGCCCTACGAGCTCGCGGATTGCGGACTGGTCGAGGCCGCGAAGCGGATTCGAACCATCGAACCGGGATCGCTTCGGCGACACGCGCCCGAAGTGGATCGTGATCTCGATCAGATCGTCCGGAAGATGCTCGCGAAGTCGCCCGATGATCGATATCGATCGTTCGAAGTCGTCGATCTGGAATTCGAATCCTGGTTCGGGGGGCGTCCGGTCCAGGCGAGGCCGATCGGAATGCCGGCGCGAATCTGGCGGCTGTCGCGACGAAATCCCCTGCCGGCGTCGCTCGTCGTCACCACGATGCTTGCCGTGATCGCGACGGTCATCGTGCTCGCGGTGATGCTCGACCGAGAGACCGGGCTTCGAAAGATCGCCACCAGCGCGGCTGCGGAGGCGAATCTCGCTTCCGCGATCTCCGCCCACGCCGCGGGCGACATCGCCTCGATGGCGATCCGGCTCGATGAGATCCCCGAATCCGATCGTGGGTGGGTCCATCGCTGGCTGACCGCCGACATCGATCCCAGCGTGATGTCGATCACGGGTTTCCTTGGCGATGTGATCGACCTCAGCTACATCGATGACCCACCGGGCGACCCCGGATCCTGGCTGATCGTCTCCGACTATGGAGGACTCTTCGCCTTCGATGCGCTCGATGGCGAGGAGATCTGGTTCACGCCCTGGTTGGAACCCTCCGATGGCTGGCGGCACACCCTGATCGAGGCCCACGATCAGATCGCGGCCGTCGATCTTCAGGGTCGAGTCAGGGTCTTCGAACTGGAGACCGGAGCGATCGTCAGCCAGACTCTTCTTCCCGAAACGATCGGCGAGGTCTCCGCGTCGCCTTCGGGAAACGAACTCCTCGCGGTGGGCGAGCAGGGGCGGATCTACGTACTCGATGTTCCGACGCTCGAACTTCTTCGCGAGTTGGACACCGGATCCCGCAGCTGCCGCACCGGGGTCTGGCTGCCGGACGGACGAATGGTTATTGGTACCGAGGAAGGGAAGGTGCTCGCCATCGACGCGATGCTCGAATCGCCGGAGACGATTCTCACGACCGATTCGGCGGTCATCCGGATCGCTTCGACCGCGTCCGGCAGGTTGGCGGCGGTCGGATTCACCAACGGCCGGACGCTCCTGCTCGACACCGCCGACTGGTCGATCTCGCAGGAGCTTCTGGGAAGCAAGGGCGCCATCTTCGGGATCGCCTTCGATTCCGATGAAAGATACGTCCACACCGTCGGCACCGATGATTCGATTCGGACCTTCGAGGTGCTGACGGGGGAGCAGACGATGATGATCGGCAGTCCGCAGGGATATGTCTGGTCCGTCGCCACCGACACCGCGGGTGGCCATCTCTGGACCGGTGGCAAGGATGGAACGATCCGAATGTGGCGACGAGCGAACGGGGTGCTCCTGCTTCCGGACGGCGAATCACCCGCGGTCGCGGACTTCGAACCTGACGGGCCTCGTTTCGTGGTGGTGGCCGAGGATGGCGGGATTCATCTCGGCGATGCCGATCTTGGCGCCTGGAACCGGATCTGGTCCGGTGACGAGGTCGTCGGTGTCGGTGATCGCGCGACGGCGATTCGCTGGATCGAAGACGACGTCGTGTTCGTGGGGTGCCGGTCGTCGGGACTCTGGCTGCTCGACCCGTCGACGGCTTCGATTCGGAACGTCGTCCCGAGCGAGTCCATCGCGGAAATCGTCCGGCATCCCGACCATGGTGCGATCGTCGGATTCCGCGATGGTCGGCTGTCGCATGTCGGGAGCGACGGTTCGGTACTTCGGACCACGCAGCTTCCGCCACCGGAAAGCGAACAGTTCGCCATTTCGATCCAGCGCCGCATGGCGGTCAGTCTCGCGACGCGGGAGCTCGCGATCATTTCCGGAGTCCGGCACGGAAAGACGGCGCGGATGGACATCGACTCCTGGGAGATCACGTGGGCCCCCGAGGGATCGATCGTCAATTACGACTTCGACATCGACTACTCGCCGGACGGGCGTCGCCTGGCCATCGTCGGTCGCGAGCGTCCCCAGAACGTGGTCGTACTCGATCTGGAACGAAATGAATACGTCGGTCGCATCGCGGGACACCTTGCAAACGCGACTCATGTCGATTTCATCGAGGGTGGAAGCAGACTGCTTTCCGCCGGACAGGATGGGGCGGTCTTCATCTCCCGTCCGACGGATTCGAGACCGATCGCGAAGCTTCTTCAGCTCGAACACGCCGTCAGATGGATGGCGACTTCGACAGACGGCACGTGCGTCATGGTCCTCGACGAGGACGGCATCCACTTCGTGATGGCGCCGAACCCCGAAGACGCTCCGTCCGCGTCGCCCTCGAACTGAAATCAGGCGTGAAGTCTTTCCAGACCGTCGGCGAGATCCTCCTGGAGGTCATCGACCGATTCGAGTCCGATCGAAGCTCGCAGCAGCGTGCCTTCCTCGGTCCAGGGCGTGGCGGTCCGTTCGGTGAGCGGGTGCTGGGGGATCAGAAGACTCTCGAATCCGCCCCATGAGTAGCCGAGGGCGAAGTACCGCATGCCCTCGAGCATTCGGGCGAGTGACTCCGTGTCGACGGGGTGGAGGAGAATCCCGAACAGGCCCGAACCGCGATCGAAGTCCCGCTCGAAGATCGCATGGCCGGGATCAGCAGGAAGTCCCGGATGAAGAACCCGCTTCACCTCGGGTCGCGTCTGCAGCCAGCGGGCGATCCGAAGCGCGGCGGCCTCCTGGGCATCCAGGCGCACCGCGAGGGTCCGCAGGCCGCGCAGGGCGAGCCAGGCGTCGTCGGGACTGGCGCCGTGCCCCAGATCCATGGCGGTCGTCTTGAGTTGATCCCAGATCGGACGCGTGCGGGCGGTCAGCGCGCCGAGCATGACGTCGGCGTGGCCGGTCACGTACTTCGTCAGGGCGTGGATGACGACGTCGACGCCGTGTTCGATCGGCCGGAATCCGAGTGGCGTCGCCCAGGTGTTGTCGATCGCGGTCACGATGTCCCGCTTCCGGCAGGCGGCGGTGATCGCCGGCACGTCCTGCATTTCGAAGGTCACCGATCCCGGAGATTCCATGAACACCAGCCGGGTGTTCTCCCGAAGGAGCGATTCGATTCCGGGCCGACCGTCCAGCCCGATGCGTGGATCGTAGTACTCGGTTTCGACGCCCAGCCGGGCGAGCAGCCCGTCGCAGATGATCCGGCTCGGCCCGTAGCAGGAGTCGACCATCAGGACGTGATCGCCCTGTTCAACGAAGGCGAGCAGGGCCACCCCGACGGCGGCGAGGCCGCTCTCGACGAGGATTCCGCCGTCCGCGCCATCGAGCGATGCCAGCGCCCGTGCGAGTGATCGCTCCGTCGGCGTGTCGAGCAGTCCGTAGGTGTACGGTCCGTTCTGAAGATCGCAGGAGAGCGCGTCCTCGAATTCGGCGACCGTCTGGAAGGTGACGGTCGAGGCACGGGTGATCGCGGGGTTCACGAAGCCGTGGTCGGGTCGACCGAGACGGGTGAGATCGGTTCGGATCCGTTCGGCGCGTTCTCGGCGGCCGTGTCCGGCGTCGACCGGGTGGTCGGTCGACGCGGGTGATTCTTGATCGGGGGCGTCTTGATCCTGCATGGGTGCGGAGCCTCTGGAATGTCGACCGGGTCGAGGTCCGGTGGGATGTCGATGTCCCGGAACGCCGAGACGCGATCCGACGTCGATCGAAGGCGTCACCGCTTCGTTCTGCACGAGGTGGCCACCTGATTCGGCGTGGACCATGGCGAATGGATTCGAATCAGGCGAGAAGCGAACCCGGATCCTCGAGCAGCCGCTTCACGGTGTTCAGGAACCTCGCGCCCTCGGCGCCATCCACCACGCGATGATCGCAGGAGAGGCTCAGGGGCAGGGCGGTGCCGGCGAAGATCATGCCGTCCTTCGCCATGACCTTCTCGAAGGAGCGCCCCGCGGCGAGGATGCCGACTTCGGGATAGTTGATGATCGGGGTCGCGAAGCGCCCGCCGTAGCTGCCGACGTTGGAGATCGTGAAGGTCCCGCCGGTCAGTCGCTCCCGCGGAATCGTCCGGTTCTTGCAGCCTTCCGCGACGTCGACGACCGCGTGCCCGAGTTCGACGAGGGAGAGCCGGTCCGCGTTGCCGATCACCGGGACCATCAGGCCGTGTTCGGTGTCGACGGCGCAGCCGAGATTCACGACGTCCTTGATGAGGATCTCCTCGCGGGCGTCATCGACGTTCGCGTTGATCGCGGGATGCTTGCGAAGCGCGCGGCACGTCGCGGTCATGATGAACGGAAGCAGCGAAAGCCGGGTGCCGAGGACCTTCGCGTACTCGCGGCGCTTGACCTCGAGCTCCGTCACGTCGACTTCATCCACCACCGTGAAGTGGACCGCGGTCTTGACCGAGAGATCGAGGGCCTGGGCGATCTTCCGGCGGACGCCCCGGAAGGGGATTCGCTCCTTGATGCCGTCGGCGGAGACGGGCGGAAGATCCCGGGGCGGTGAAGCGAGGCCGGCGGCGGTGATCACCGCGGCGTCGGTGGCGTCGGTGTTGACGTTCGTCGCCGGGGCGCCGTCGCGTCCGAGGGACGCGTGGGCATGGACGTCGCTCGCGGTGACCCGGCCCCCGCGGCCGGTGCCCGGAACGTGGTCGATGTCGATTCCGAGTTCGCGGGCGACCCGGCGCACGGCGGGGGNCGCCATCGCCTTGCCTTCCGCGACGACGCCGTTGCCGGTCGCCTCGTGTTCGGGGTTCCGGGAGAACCGGCTGCTCACTTCGAGGGTTCCGCTCATCGTGCCGACCACGGTTCCCTGGTCATCCCCGCCCGAATCGTCGCTCGGCGACGCCTTCGCGGGGGCGTCCTCGGCCGGCGTCGCGGTCGCGCCGCCACCGTCGACCTTGTAGGTCACGAGAATCGACCCGACGTTGATGATGTCGCCTTCGTTCCCGCGCAGTTCGTCGATGACACCGGTCCACGGACTCGGGACTTCGACCAACGCCTTGTCGGTCTCCATCTCGGCCATGGTCTGGTGTTCCTTCACCGGCTCNCCGGGTTTCACCTTCCAGCTGATGAGCTCGGCTTCATGCACGCCTTCGCCGAGATCGGGAAGGATGAAGTGCGACTTGTCGGCGGGTTGCTTGGTGGCGGCCATGGAGTGGATCCGGAGTTCGATGCGCTGGGAATTCGGTTCGTTTCGGCGTCGACGATCGTGGTCAGTACGCGGAGATCTCGTCGATGGCGAGACCGATTCGTTCGGTGTCGGGAAGGTATTCGAGCTCGAGCTTGTAGTAGGGCATGATCGTGTCGAATCCCGCGACCCGCTGGACCGGTGCTTCGAGGTACAGGAAGCAACGCTCCATGATCCGGGTCGCGATCTCCGCGCCGAATCCACCCGTCTTGGGGGCCTCGTGGACGATCACGCACCGCCCGGTCTTNCGGACGCTGGTCTCCACCGCCTCCATGTCGAAGGGGTAGAGGGTTCGCAGATCGATGAGCTCGATGCTTCGGTTGCTCTTCTCGATCGCCTGCATGCACTGGACCACGCTGGCGCCCCAGCTGACGATCGTGAGATCGTCGCCTTCGCACACGGTGCGGGCCTTCCCGAGCGGAAGCACGTATTCATCCTCGGGAACCTCTTCCCGGAACGCCCGGTAGATCCGCTTCGGCTCGAAGAAGATGCACGGATCCGGATCTCGGAGGCACGCGATGAGCAGGCCCTTCGCGTCGTACGGGGAGCTCGGCATCACGACCTTGAGGCCGGGCTGGTGGATGTAGATGTTCTCGGGGGAGTCGCTGTGCAGTTCGGGGGCGTGGATGCCGCCGCCGACCGGGACGCGGATGGTGAGCGGGACCGTCAAGCCACCGCGGGTCCGCGTTCGCATGCGGGCGGCGTGCGAGCAGATCTGGTCGTAGGCGGGGCCGAGAAAGCCGTCGAACTGGATCTCGGGGACGGGTCGGAGGCCCGCCATCGCGAGGCCGATNGAGGTTCCGATGATGCCGCTCTCGGCGAGCGGGGTGTCGACCACCCGGTGATCACCGAATCGCTTCTGGAGCCCTTCGGTGACGCGGAAGACGCCGCCGTTGATGCCCACGTCCTCTCCGAGCAGGAGGACGCGGTCGTCCTTCTCCATCTCCTGGACGAGGGCGAGGTTGATCGCTTGCACGAGGGTGAGGCTGGCCATCGGTTGCGTTCCGTCTGGAATCGGGACGAGGTCATCCCGGGGGGTGCGGTGAAGAGGGGACCGTCCGGTCTCAGGCGCTGGTCGCCTGGGTGGACTCGATCTGCGAGGGATCCTGTCCGATCGAACTGGTTCGCCGGGTGCGACGCTGAAGATCGAGATCCGGGGGGATGTCGGCGTACATCGCATTGAAGAAGTCGTCGCTGTCCGGGGCGTCGATGTTCTCGGCGCGTTCCACGATCCCGGCGGTGTCGGCTTCGACCTTCTCGGCGAGCGCGGCCTCCTTGGAGTCGTCCCAGATGCCGAGTTCCTTCATGTAGCCACGGACCCGGATCAGCGGATCCCGCTGTCGCCACAGCTCGACCTCCTCCTCGTCGCGATAGCGACGGGCGTCGTCGGCCGTGGTGTGATCGCCGAGTCGGTAGGTGACGCCTTCGACGAAGAACGGACGTCCATGTTCACGGCCCATCTCGACGGCCTTCCGCATGCAGTACACGACCGCGAAGATGTCGTTGCCGTCGCACTGGATGGTGTCCATGCCGTACGCGATCGCCCGCTGGGCGACGGTCGGGGCCGAACACTGGATCCGGCCGGGTACGGAAATCGCCCAGTGGTTGTTCTGGCAGAAGAAGACCACCGGGATGTCGAGGTTGGCCGCGAAGTTCATCGCTTCGTGGAAATCGCCCTCGCTGGTCGCACCGTCGCCGAAGAACGTGCAGGCGACCCGATTCTCGCCGCGGTACTTGCTCGCCCAGGCGAGCCCGGTGGCGTGAAGCATCTGCGTGCCGATCGGCACCGCGATCGGGGTCAGGCAGAGTGACGGATCGATGTTGTTCCCGCGTTCGTCGCCCATCCAGTGGAGCAGGATCTTCTCGGGGGGAAGTCCCCGGTGGAAGAGACCGCAGTTCTCGCGATAACAGGTGACCAGCCAGTCGTCCTGGTTGAGGACGTAGGCGGCGCCGAGCGAGTTGGCCTCCTGGCCCATGTTCTGGGGATAGGTTCCCATCCGGCCGGAACGCTGGAGCTTGAAGGCCACCTCGTCGAGCTTGCGACAGAGCGTCATCTCTTCGTAGAGACTGATGAGATCGTCGTTGGGGATCAGATCCTTTCCGAGATCGGCATCGAACTGGCCGTGCTCGTCGAGGATCGAGATCCGCTTGATCTCGGTGGTGAGTGCGTTGGTGATCGGCATGAGCGATTGGTCCGTGAAGCGGTCGGGCGGATCGGAGCGACGCTGGGCGTATCGCCCGGCGGCAGAGGGGGCCGGAATGACCGGTCGGCCGGTCAGGAAGGGTGTTCAGGAACGTCCGAAGATCGATTTCCAGGCCGGGCGTCCTCCCTCGGAGGGAGGACCGGCGACACCTCGCCCCCCATCGAGGAATGCCGCCCATTCTACCAACCTCGACCTCCACGTTCGACGTTCCGAGGGCTTGAGATCGTCGAGGAAGCGGCCCCAGCGCCCCGACGGGGGAGGAATCAAGGTTCTCGGGCGGCCGGCGGGCTCATGATTGATCGTTTCCGGGGTCTCAGAACCCGACCGCCTGCCCGTCCGCCCGAAGATCGCTGCCGGCACACCAGCCGTCGTCGATCGCGTGGATCGCCTGGCCGCGTCCGAAACTCACCGATCGCTGCTCGGCCTGTTTCACGCGGTGCCCACGCTGGGCGAGGATCTCGCGGACCGTCGGATCGAAGCCCGGCTCGAGACTCACGTTGACCCCGCTCATCCACTGGAACCGTGGGGCATCGAGGGCCGCCTGCGGATTCTGGCGATGGTCGCGGACCCGACTCAGGACCTGAAGATGCCCCTGGGGCTGCATGAATCCACCCATGACGCCGAAGGCCATCAGTCCGTCCGTGGGTGACGCCGCCGGATCGGTCGGGGTCGCCATCGCGGGAATGATGGTGTGGTAGGGCCGCTTGTCGGGCGCGATCCGGTTCGGATGCCCGTCCGCGAGATGGAAGCAGGCGCCTCGATTCTGCATCGCGATCCCNCAGCCCGGAATGACCACGCCCGACCCGAAGCCGGTGTAGTTGCTCTGGATGAGACTGACGCATCGCCCCTCGCCGTCCGCGGTGCAGAGCAGGATGGTCCCGCCCGGTTTCGGAATTCCCGCATCGAAGGTCTGCGCCTTCGATCGATCGATGCGGGCGGCCAGTCGTGCGAGCCGGTCGTCGGCGAGCAGCTCCGAGGGTGGGACGTCGATGAATCGTGGGTCGGCCACGTGACGGTGGGCGTCGGCGAAGCCGAGTTTCACCGCCTCGATCTCGAGATGAAGGGCGTCCGGTCCATCCGGATCGAGATCCTTTATCTCGAAATGTCGCAGCACGCCGAGAGCGACCAACGCCGCGATGCCCTGCCCGTTCGGAGGAATCTCGTGCAAGGTGGTTCCCCGATAGTCGATTCCGATCGGATCGACCCGGAGGGATTCGTGGTTCGCGAGGTCGCTCGCCCGCATGAATCCGCCTTCCGCCCTGGCCGCTTCCTCGATCGCCTCCGCGATCTCTCCTTGGTAGAACGCCTCGCCTTCGCTCTCGGCGATCGCCCGCAGGGTCCGGGCGTGTCCCGGCAGTCGGACCAGCTGGCCGGCCTTCGGCGGTTCGCCATCGAACAGAAAGGTGGCCTTCCAGTCTTCTCGAGCCGCGTAGCCACGGGCGGCGCGGCCCCAGAGGCCGGCGGTCTGCGGTGCGACGAGATACCCGTGCTCCGCGTAGTCGATCGCGGGCGCCATGAGATCGGCGAACGGCAGTCGCCCGTGCGCTCGCCAGAGATCGACCCACATCGCGACGCCACCCGGCACCGTGACCGGCTTCCACCCGATCCTCGGGATGCGTCTTTCACCTTCGAACGCCTTGACGTCGAGGCCCGCCGGGCTTCGCCCGGAGCCGTTGAATCCGGTGACCGGAAAACCCCGGGAGGCGTCCTTTCCATCGTGGACGAGGGCGAAGGCGTCCCCGCCCAGCCCGTTGGTCGTCGGTTCGACGACGGTCATGCACGCCGCGGTCGCGATGGCGGCATCCGCCGCGGTGCCGCCGCGTCGAAGGATGTCGAGCCCCGCCGCCGCCGCCACCGGGACGCTCGTCGCGACGATGTTTCGTGCCGTGACGGGTTCGCGTTGCGAGGGATAAGGAAGTCGATAATCGATGCGGCTCATGACCGAAGGCTAGCACACGGCCGAACGCCACACGCCGATGCGGGTACGGTTGCGTCCGATCGACCAGGAGACCACTTGATGCTCCATCGGATATTCCTGCTCTTTCCGATCCTGATGTTCGTGCCGGCTGGATGCATGTGGACCCAGAACGACAAGTCGAATCCCCCCCGTCGAACGCTCGTCGTCGCCCACCGAGGGGCCTCGGGGCACGCACCCGAGAACACGATGGCCGCCTTCACGATGGGATTCGATCGGAAGGCGGATGCCGTCGAGGGTGATTTTCGACGCACCCGGGACGGCGTGATCGTCGCCATGCACGATGCCGACCTGTCGAGGACGACCGGCGACCCGAGACGCGTGGACGAGATCGACTTCCATGACCTGCAGCGACTCGATGCGGGATCATGGGGTCGATGGCGGGATGGTGACTTCGCGGGCGAGCGGGTGCCGTCGCTCGAGGCGATCCTCCGCGCGATCCCCGAGGAAGGTGGATTGTTCATCGAGGTCAAGGATTCCGCCCGAATCGTCCCCACGCTGATCGAGGTGATCGATCGATCGGGAATCGATGTCGAGAAGGTCACGGTGATCTCGTTCGACGCCGGCGTGATCGAAGCGATGAAGTCACATCGCCCCGAGTGGCGAGCGCTCTGGGTGACGGGTTTCAAGCGGAAGGGCGATCGTTGGTCGCCGGACCTCGACGAGCTGATCGAGACGGCGAAGCGGATCCGTGCAGACGGCGTCGACGTTCAGGCGACGCTCGACGTGATCGACGAGTTCTTCGTGTCGTCCGTACGGGATGCGGGACTGGAGTTGCACGTCTGGACCGTGGACGATCCCGAGGTCGCGGGCGTGATGACCGATCTCGGTGTGGACTCGATCACCACGAATCAGCCCGCGGCGATCGGGCGTGCGATGGCGGAGGATGACGGAAGTGGTGCTTGAAGACCCGGCGACGCATCCGCTCGGGCAAGGAATCGAAATCACCCGATTTCGATCAATCGTCGTGGAATCGTCGATTCGATCCGTATGCTTTAACGCGCCATGTCTCGATCCAGACTAATTCGAGTCGGGATTGTGATTCCCGCGTTTCAGGCCTCGAGCACCATCCGTTCGACGCTTGACGCGGTCGCGGACCAGACCCTTCCCCCGATATCGGTCGTCGTCGTGGTCGACGGACCGGATCCCGATCTCGAGAAGGTCATCGTCGAACATCGCTTGGACTGCGAGGTGATGGTGCTTCCCGAGAACACCGGTGCCCCCTGCACGCCGCGGAACGTGGGCGCTGCATCGATGCGCGCTCGACCGGACATCGAGGCCATCTGGTTTCTCGACCACGACGACATTCCGGCTCCGGACTTCCTCGCGATCATGGACGAGACGCTGGGTTCTCATCCGGAGGCGATGTTCGCGTGTTCGTCGTTTCGAAACTGGAATGAGGCGTCTCCGCGGGAAGTCGGGGAGATCCAGTCCGCCGACCGGACCGTGTCGACGCAGCTCGAACTCGACTGGTATCTCGCGAACACCGGCGACGTGCTTCCGAGCTTCTCGGTGTTTCGAATCGCGGCCCTCGATCTCTTGGAACGGAACGGCGGCTTGTTCCGTCCCGAGCTCCGGAGCAATCAGGACTACGACGTGTTCATACGATTGTTCCACCTCGCCGAGGCGAGGCGGGTCGACTGGTGTGGTGGCGACTATCGAATCCACGCTTCCAGCATCTCGGCCGACCGTGCGCGGTCATGGTCGTGTCGGGTGCAGGCGGACCTGATGCTCGCCGACTGGTTCGCTTCCCGGTCCCTTGGGGGCATCGCCCGCGGATTTCGCAGGCGATCGCGATCCGCCGGACGGCGCGCGGCGCGCGAACGGTGGCACGCGGGGACGAGAGTGTTGGCGGCGAAGGAACTGCTGCGTCGGGCGGTCGTCGGACCAGACTTCAAGGCAGTGGCCGTTCTCGCCCGGCTGATCTGCGGCTTGGAACGTCCGTCGATCCGGGGTGACGGATGACCGATTCCGAAGCGACGCGGCCCCCGTCGAGGACGGGGGCCGCGTCGTGATCGATCCGAATGGGCGTTGAGTTCAGGTGGTGGCCGCGGATCTTCCGGCGTCGATCCGTTCGCGGGCGTAGGCGACCGCGGCGTCGTACGCGCTCGCGTGGCTCGCGGTTCGTCGGAGCACTTCCAGGGTCGTCTCCTCGATCCGGTCCACCTTCTCGTCGACCTGTGCCTCGGTCAGACCGAGATACAGACCCGCAAGCCGGATGACCCCTCCGGCGTTCGAGACGAAGTCGGGTGCGTAGACGATGCCTCGATCCTTGAGGAGCTGCCCGTCGGAAACGGGTTCCGCGAGAATGTTGTTCGCGGTACCGCAGACGATCGGGGCGGACAGCGTGGCGATGTTCTTTTCGTGGAGCACCGCACCGAGGGCGCAGGGCGCGAGAATGTCGATTTCGGGCAGGGTGAAGAGATCTTCATCGTCGCCGAGCACCCGGACGCCGAGTTCGTCCTGAGCCTGTCGAATCGCATGCGGATTGACGTCGGTGGCCACGACTTCGCCGCCCGCCTCGCGGACGAATCGCGCGAGCTTGAATCCGGTCGCACCGAGTCCCTGGATGCCGACCGTGACGCCGTGGAAGTCGATCGGACGGCCGGCGAAGGCGAGGCAGGCCTGCATCGCGTTGAAACATCCGAGGCTGGTGAACGGCGACGGATCGCCACCGTGGCCCTCGTCGCCCATGACGTGGTCGGTCTCGTCGTGCATCCAGGCGCAGAACTGCGGGCTCACCCCGACGTCCTCGGCGGCGATGTACGCACCCTGCATCGTGTCGACGAAGCGGCCCATCGCCCGGGCCTGGGCTTCGGTCGCCTCCTGCCCCGGCGTGTCGAGGAGGATGACGCTCTTCGCCCCGCCCATCGCGAGGTCCGCGGCCGCGGCCTTGTAGGTCATGCCTTCCGAAAGTCGGAGGACATCCATGATGCCGTCCGCCTCGCTCGCGTAGCACCAGCGACGGGTTCCACCGAGGGCGTTGCCGAGGGTGGTGTCATGGACGGCGATGACGGCACGGAGTCCACTCTCGGGATCCTGGTGGAAGGCCACGCGTTCGTGGCCCATGACGGTCATGTTCTGAAGAAGCTTCATCTCGGTTGATCCCCTGGTGGTCGATCTGGTCGTCGAATCGATCCTCAGACCTTCTCGCCCTTGAAGACGGAACCTTCGCCGAACTGCTGGATCTGGTTCTGATCGGCGTGGAACCCGTGTCCGTCCCGTCCCCGGGCGTCCGCGACCGGACTGGTCTCCGGAGTCACGTAGTCTTCGGTGGGGTACTGGTCGATCCACGCGAGCACGCTGAGGCCGGCGCGACGGGTCGTGGCGTCGTCGTTGGTCCGGAGGCTTCGCATGGCCTCGGTGAACGCGGCGTTTCCGTGTGCACAGAGATGTTCGATGATCTTCATCTCGTGTTCGAGCGCGGCGCCGTCGAGGCCATTCCTCAGGTTGGAGTCGCACTTGGAGAGCGAGCAGAGCATCGCGTGGATCCAGAGGACGCCGAGCGAGAGTCGTTCCTGAACGAACTGGTTCGTGATCAGGGACTCCTCGTGCTCCTTGAACATCATCTTCACCTGGTGGCTGAACTCCCGGATCCGGAGCATGCACTCCTCCACGAGGTGGATGATCCGGTCGTGCGCCTTCGCGGCCCGAGGCGCCGCGGGTCGGATCCCGAGGAAGAGCTGCGACGCGATTCGGATCCCCGCGCCGACGTTGCGGGTCGGGCTGTTCTTGACCGAGAGCATCCACTCGCCCAGCTGCTTCGATCCGTAGGCGAAGACGAACGAGTGCATCACCTCGTTGGCACCCTCGACGATGGTGTTGATCCGACTGTCCCGCCACATCCGTTCGACGCGGTTCTCGGTCATGTACGACTCGCCGCCCATGATCTGAAGGCATTCGTTCACGGTGCGATATCCCCACTCGGAGCAGAAGACCTTGCACATCGCGGTCTCCAGCATGATGTCCTCGTCGTGGCGGTCGAGGAAGCCGGTGGTCATGTAGAGCATCGAGTCCATCGCATAGACCCAGGCCGCCATGTCGGCGAGCTTCCGCTGCACGAGTTCGAAGTCACCGAGCGAACGGTCGAACTGGTGTCGGTACTTCGCCCACTTCGCCCCTTGCTCGAGGCTGAACCGGGCGGCTCCCACCATGCCGGCGGAGAGCGTGCAGCGGCCGTAGTTGAGGCAGGTCAGCGCCACGTTCAATCCGCGCCCCTCCTGGTGCAGGAGGTTCTCGACCGGGACCTTCACGTCCTTGAGCCGCACCCGCGCCTGCCAGGTGCCCCGGATGCCGCACTTGGAGCGGTTGCGACTGTAGATGTCGACGCCGTCCATGTCCGGCGTGCAGATCAGCGCGGTCACCTTATCCTTGGTGTTTCCGGTCTTCGGATCGACGATCCGGTGCTTCGCCATCACCGTGAAGAGACCGGAGAGCGCGCCGGAGGTCGCCCACTTCTTCTCACCGTTGAGGATGTAGTGGGTGCCGTCCTCGCTCAGTTCGCAGCGGGTCTCCTGTCCGCCCGCGTCGCATCCGACGTTCGGTTCGGAGAGGCAGAAGGCGCTCAGGGTGTTCGCCGCCATTCGTGGAAGGAATCGGGCCTTCTGTTCATCGTTGCCGAAGAGCATCAGCGCCTTGCAGCCGATCGACTGGTGGGCGGACACCAGGACCGCGGTGGATCCGCAGGATCGCCCGATGCGTTCGAGCACCCGGTTGTAACTGGTGATGCCGAGCCCGAGCCCGCCGAACTCCGCGGGAATCGTCATTCCGAGGACGCCGATCTCGAAGAGTCGGTTGATCGCCCACTCGGGGATCTCCTGTTCCCGGTCGATCTCGATCGCGGGATGCTCGTTCTTCATGTATTCGTCGAGGGCCGCGAGCAACTGGTCGCACTTCGCGGTCTCGTCCGCCGACACCTCGGGGTACGGGAAGACCAGATTCTCCCGGAAGTTGCCCCAGAACATGTTCTTGACGAATCCCATCATCTCGGGATCGGCGCCGAACATCTCCTGGGCCTGTTCGATCTGCTTTCGATCGCGTTCAGAGACGTTCTTGAGGTCCTTGGCGAGGTCGGGGGAGGCCATCGTGTTCACTCCAGGTCGGGCTTGGGCGTCGGTGGGTCCGGATGGACGCCGCCGAAGCGTGAGGTCGAAGGGAAGCACCGCCGATTCCGTGGCGGGATTCCGGAAGAGATCGGTTCAAGCCTTCGAGAGGAAGGCCTCGAGCCGCGTTCGCGCGGTCTCGGTGTGTCGAAGTCCGGTCAGCAGCCGTCGTTCGGCGGCGATCGCCGGGTTCCATCCGTCGGCGAGACCGACGCGGACCGCTTCGAAGACGGCGTTCGATGCGTCGTCGGCCTCGGTCGCGGCGGCGGCGGATTCGAGTCCGCCGGCGATCGAATCGCGATTGGAATCGTTGATCGATCGGGGAGCGGCATGGGCGATCCGGTCCTGCTCGGCGCCACGGTGCTCCCGGATCCAGGTGTAGGCGGCGGTTCGAAGATCCCGGGCGGGCACCATCAGATCGAGCAGGCCTTCCGGGACCTCCGTCGACTTGAACGTCCGACCCGTGGCGGTCGATTGAATCGCGACCGAAGGGTCGATCCGGGTGGGCAGCATCTGGGTCCCACCCCAGCCGGGGCAGAGTCCGAGCCCGGCTTCGGGAAGCCCGATTCGCCAGGGCTTCTCATCGGTGCCGACCACGGTTCCCACGAGCGCGTCGCAGTGCATCGCGATTTCGAGACCACCACCGAGCGCGGCACCGTTGATGGCGGCGACGGTGGGGCAGGCCAGGGTCGCGATTCGCTGGTAGGCGGCGGCACCCTTCTCGAGGTAGGCGAGCAGTGCCTCGTCGTCGAGGGCGTCGATCTCCGCCAGATCGGCGCCGGCCACGAACACCCGTTCGCTGTCGCTCGCGAGGACGAAGCCGGTCGGCGTCGGTCCGGCCGCGATCTCGGCCATGGTGGCGTCGATCGCGTCCAACAGCCAGGCGTCGAGCACCACCACCCCCCCGCGGGGTTTCGCGGGGTTGGGCGTCAGCCGGAGAATGGTGATGCCGTCTTCGGTGCGGTCGACGGGGAGGATGGTGTCGGTGATGGTCATGTCGTCGATGATCCCGTGTCCACTCGCGGGATGCGGGCGGTGGGTTCCAGCGGAGCGTGGACGGAGCACGGTCGAAGGGGGGCGGGCGTCGGATCTGGCCGGTGTCTCGCACCGGGTTTAACGCGTTCGACATGATAGCCGATGTCGATGTCTGTTTATCGCCGAAAAGCGCGGTTGCCGCGATCCCGAACGCCGCGTCAGGGCGCCGACAGTCGCTCGAATCCGACCGGATACGGGTCGGAGGCGGTCGGCGGCCGGGCTGGGGTTTGATCGTGAACGGTTGTCGCGGCGACCCCGTTATCAGACCGCGGCGGATTCCGGACGGTGCGGAGACCTCGTGGGTCGGCCTGGATCATCCGGTCATCCCGGATTCGATGTCGGGATCTCGGGGAGTTCCAGCGTTCGAACCTCGAGGATGCCGCGGCTCGGTGAGGCGAGGACCGCGAGCACGCCACCGCGATTCCCGAAGTAGGGGGCGACGTGTTCGGCGACCACCCGATCGCCGACCGGCCAGCGTCGCCGGCTGGATCGGTGGTTGTGCCCGGCCAGGAAGACCGCTTCGTCGCGTCCGGCGATCATGTCGAGGAGGCGCTGCTTCCGCATCGCCAGGGTGGTGTCGGTGGTGTCGTAGTCGTCCCACCAGCCGTCACTCGTGCTCAGGGGATAGTGCTGCACGAAGATCGCGGGTCGGGAGGCGCCTTCCGCGAGGAGGGACTCCATCGCCTCGATCTGCGGCACGGCGCTCACGAAGGTCTGGCAACCGGCGCCGCCGCCGAGGAGGTTGCAGGTGATCGGCCAGCCGTCGGGATATTCGTAGGAAGGCTGATAGAGGAACGTGTTGAAGTTGACGATGTCCACACCGCGGTAGGTCGCGTGGAAGGTGACCGGTCCGTGGTCGGCGGTCGGCCCGACCTCGCGATAGGCGAGATCCGGTTCGATTTCGGCGGATCGGCGGTAGGTCTCGCGGGTGAAAGCGGTGGTCGACTCGTTCGATCGATGTCCCGCCAGCGAATAGCTCGGGCTGTCGCCCCAGGACTCGGGTTCCCAGTCGTGGTTTCCGAACCCCGCCAGCACCGGAATCCCGGCGGCGAAGAACCGCTCCCAGATCGGCAGGTCGAGTTCGATCGAGGTCTGGCGGTCCTTGCTGATGTCGCCGCCGATGATCACGAGCGCCGGATCGATCTCGTGGGTTCGGCCGTCACCGATCCGGAACCACTCGTGACGCGTGTCGCCCAAGGCCAGCAGTCGTTCGACGTATTCACCGAGTTCGGCCGCGGTGTTCCCCCGCATGCGGGCCTCTGGGTCGCCGATGAAGATCACCGTGAATGCATCGTCGGCCGCGACCGATGTGATCCTCTCGGACGGGATCACCACATGGTGGCGAAGCGCCGGACGGGCCGTCGCGCACGCGGAGATGATCAGGCCGACCGGAAGCCCGATCAGGATCACCGGGAGGGCGATGGCCGCGATCCGGCGGCTTCGACGTCGAGTGATCATCGCTTGAAGAGCGTCCGCAGCCGGGCCTGGGCGTCTTCAGTCTGGATGAGTTCGGCGGAGATCTCCGCGCCCTTCGAAAGCTGGGCGTCGTCGAGCGAGCCGTCGAGTTCGTTGAGCCACTGCTTCGTCGCGGCGATCGCTTCGGGACCGCCCTTGGTCAGTCGTTCCGCGAACGCGGTGGTCGCGGATTCGAGTTCGTCCATCGGTACCAGGTGCGTCGCGAGCCCGGCGTCGAATCCGGCTTCACCGGCCATGGTGCCGCCCGCGAGGAGCATCGCTCGTGCGCGACCGGCGCCGATTCGCTTCACGAGGAAGGGGGCGACGACCGCGGGGCAGATCCCGAGGTCGACTTCGGGGTAGCCGAGCTTCGCTTCGGGATGCGTGAAGGAGAAATCACAGACCACCATCAGTCCGCATCCGCCCCCGATCGCGGCGCCCTGCACGCGGGCGATGGTGGGGACTTCCAGTCGACGGATCCGGCGGCTGATCGCGGCGAGGCGACGAAGCATGTCGCCCATCAGGATCGGATCGTCCTGCACCGCCTTGAGGTCCATGCCGGCGCAGAAGCCCTTGCCCGCGCCGGCGAGCACCATCACGCGGATCGCATCGAGCCCCGATTCGATCTTGCCGAGGGCCTCCTCCATCGCCGCGATCATCTCGAGGGAGAGGGCGTTCCGGGCGTCCGGTCGGTTGAGCGTGAGCGTCGCGACGGCGCCGTTGGTGGTGAGCGTGACGAGTTCGGTATCGAGTGCGATGATGTTCATGGCGGCCATTGGATCGACTTCCACGCCCCGAGGCAAGCGGTCGTCGGTCCGAAGCGGGTGGGGGACGGGCCCGGATCAGCCCCAGATTCGTCGCCCGCATTCGCTGCACTTCCTGGGGAATCGAATCCCGCTCAGGTCGTATCCACAGAACGGACACCGGCCATCCCGGAGTTTTCCGACCATCCGCCGGCGGCGCCACCGTCCGACGAACCAGGTTCCGACCTGACTCGTTCGGATCACCACGATGCTGGAGACGAAGAGCAGCAGCCAGAGCGTCGCGGCCGCGGCGAGCGTCGCGGACCAGGACCGCGTGGTGGTGGTCGAACGCGATCGCACGTCGTCGACCAGATCACGTCTCCGTTCGGACGTCATCACGTCCATCGCGACGTCGAGCCCGCCGAACAGATCGACGCCAGTCGCGTCGCGGAGGGCGGCGAGTCCTGCCGCGGCGTCGGGACCGGTGAGGTCGACGACCACGTCCGGATCGGCGAGTGGCACCGTCGGCAGCTCCAGCGGCGCGATGGTGGTTCGACTCGCGAAGGGCCAGCCGTGGTCGACGGTTCGACGGCGGATCTCGACCGTGGCGAGCGGACTTCCGAAGGGCCACGGCACGCCCACCGGCTCGTCCCGGACGATCACCCCGCGAAGCGGGGTTCCACGATCGTCCCGGCCGAGCCGAACGGTCGCGAGGGTCTCGGTGGAGACCCGGGAGACGTTGGCGTCGAGGGCGAACGCGAGCACGAACCCCAGGGGAAACGAGAGGAGCAGGCTCCAGTCGATCGCCCGCGCCCAGGGGGTTCGATTTCGCGTCGCCGACTGACGCGCGATGCGCTGCAGCCGGCGACGAACGATCTTGATCGGATTCCAAGTGCGCCGCCGTGCCATCCTGCGCTCTTCATCGGCCGTCGATCATCGAGACCCGTCGTCCCGAACTGCACGGGATCATCCCAGATTCGCGACGGCTCGCGCGGACCGTGACGGCGTTGCGGGGCGTCGAGACCGCATGCTCGGGTCAACCGCGACCTTCGGCCGCCCGCTTCTTCGTCATCACCGCGTCGATCCTGAGCTGGAACTCCTCGGAATCCGCCGTGGCGAGGCTGGCCGCAAGTGATTTCGTGAACACGCCGGGGTCGACGGTGCCGTCGAGTTCGTTCTGGAATCGCTTGGTGGCGTGAAGCGTCGCGGCGTCCATCGCCCCGAGCCGGTCGCACAGGATGGTGACCGCATTCTCGAGCGCATCGCGATCCGGGTGCGCCGCCGCAGCGAGACCGACGTCGACCGCGGCCTCCGCATCGAGGAATTCTCCGGACAGGGTCAGGGCCCGCGCCGCGCCCGGGGACGTGCCCGGAACGAGGGTGGCCAGACTCACCGCGGGCGAGATTCCGAGGCGATGGACCGGGTATCCGAACGCGGCGTCCGGGCCGGCGTGCACGATGTCGCACGCCGAGACCAGCGCGCAGCCGCCCGCGAGCGCCGGCCCGTGCACTTCGGCGACCACCACCGCGTCAAGATGTCGAAGCCGTCGACAGATGGCGCCGAGGCGTTCGAGGAAGGACGGCAGGGCGCCGTCGGCCATGGCTCCCAGATCGAACCCCGCGCAGAACGCCGGCCCTTCGCCGCGGATCCGCAGGACGTGGCAGGATCCTGAATCGGTCGCCGCCCCCACCCGGTCGAGACATCCCTCGAGATCATCGAAGAGAGCGTGGGACATGGCGTTTCGCCGATCGGGATCGTTGAGGACGATCGTCGCGATCGGCGCGTCGAAGTGGATCACCACGCTGGCGGACGTGTCATTGGTCTCGGGCATGTGGGGGAGTATGACGAAGTCAGCGACGTTCGTCGCCGTCGGTGCACCAGCGACCGGATGTCGCGGAACTCACCGCACCAGGACGACGATCCGCCGGGTCGACGGGCGATCGCGGAACTCGCAGAGATAGACGCCCTGCCAGGTGCCGAGGGCCAGTCGGCCGTCGATGACCGGGATCGAGACCGCGGTGCCGGTCAGAATCGCCTTCAGGTGACTGGGCATGTCGTCAGGGCCTTCGTCGACATGCGTGTACCACGGTTCGCCTTCGGGCGCGATCCGGTCGAACCACGCCTCCATGTCCCTCCGAGCGGACGGATCCGCGTTCTCCTGAATGCAGACCCCTGCCGAGGTGTGTTTCACGAATACGGTGCAGAGGGCCTCCTCGAGTCCGGCGTCGCGGACGACGTCCGCGACCATCGACGTGATCTCGTGCAGTCCGCGCCGGTGCCCGGTGACTTCGATGGTGCGGTTCACGCGGTCGACTCCGGGCCGGGTGCGTTCCACCGGATGACGGTGCGGTACTCGTGCTCGAAGCCGAGCACGCAGTAGGTCCCGGTGCCGAGGTCGAACATCCGACCGTCCTCCGGCGGCAGACCCAGCCAGGTCGCGGCGAGCACCCGCAGATAGTGTCCGTGAGCGACCAGCGCCACGTCGCCGGTCGCGGCGAGGGCCCGGTCGATCACGTGTTGCGCCCGCGCCGCCACCTGCGCCCCGGTCTCACCGTTCGGACAGGGATGCGACCACACCGTCCAGCCGGGGACCGTTTCGCGGATCACCTTCGTGGTGATGCCTTCGTAGTCGCCGTAGTTCCATTCGTGGAGATCGGCGTCAATCACCGCGGCGTCCCCGAGGCCGAGCAGTTCTGCGGTGCGACGCGCTCGCTGGAGCGGGCTGCAGAGGACGAGGGCGAAGTGGTGGGCGTCGACGACGGGTCGAAGCCGTCGGGCCACGTCCTCGCCGTCGGGGAGCAGGGGGAGATCGGTGACCCCGGTGTGGCGGCCGTTCTTCGACCATTCGGTCGCCGCGTGTCGGAGGAGCCAGATCTGTTTCTTCGGGTCGGACATGCCTTCACTCCCGTGCTTCATTCGACGGTCGTCGAGGCGACGAGGTTCGACCCGTCGAGCCGTCCCTCGGCGTACAGGTCGAGCAGTTCCGCGGGCACCCCGACGTCGAGGCCGGCGCGATCGTACAGGCGGACGACCTGACGACGGACTTCATCCTCCAGCCGGCCACCACCTGCGCCGGGACTCGAGCCCGGGCCGATCAGGCGACTTCGTACCGCCACGTCGATGCCCTGGTCGCGATCGAGCACCACGATCGGCGCGCGTTCGGGAGACAGGGGTTCGGGGAGGCCGCCATCCATTCCGAGGAGTTCGTTCACGAAGCGTCGGGCGATCTCGGGGGCGGCGGTCACGCCGTCGCGGCGGGTTCCCGTGGCGATCCACAGTCCCGGCACGCTCGTCCGGCCGAGCAACGGAAACCCGTCGGCGCCGATCGGTCGGTGTCCGGTCACCATCCGACACTCGGCGTGTCGAAGTTCCGAGGAGATCTCGTCCATCGCCGATTGCAGGACGAGGTGAAGCGAGCCGAGCCGGGCGTGTTCCCGAGCTTCGACGGACACCACGTTGGTCGCCCCGAGGTAGAAGCGCTCGGACCCGAACGGCACGTGGTAGACGCCGAGCCCCGCGCCGCGGTTGGGCGTGCGGAGCACCTCGTCCGGGGTGGTCACCTCGGGCGTCGCGCGGCACCGAAGGCCGACCCCGGTTCCGTGCAGGACCCGCGGGACGCGACCCTCGAGTTCGGGGATCCCCAGGATCAGTCGATCGCTGGCGGCACCGGCGGCGACGATGATCCGTGCCGCTCGAACGTCCGGCCCTCGTTCGCATCGGACGATTCCGTCACGCACGGACTCCACGCGATCGTCGAGTCGTTCGATTTCGAGCGCGGCCGCGGCACCGTCGAGCAGATTCATCACCGCGAAGGCGTCGACCGCGCCGTCACCCGGAACGCGGACGCCGCGGCTGGCCCGAAGGTGGGCGGCCGGTCGGTATCCGCGGAGGTCCACCGGATCGACGAGCTCGTGGTCCGCCTCGTCGCGGCGAAGCGTTTCGAGGATCGCGTCGAAGTTGGGCGGATCGAATCCGCTGACGTTCGGATTGTCGAGGACCACCGTGCCACGGCGGATCCGCGGCGGTTCGAGGCCGGCGATCGCGGCGAGTTCGTCGAGCCACCCGGGCCAGTCCGCGACCGCGGTCCGGATCAGGTCGAACTTCGCGCGGCCCGCGGCGTGCCGGAACGTGGTCGCCTCGACCTCGGAATGCGACGCCAGCATGATCCCGGCCGCCAGTGACGCGGAACCGGGACGCCGCCCGGGTCCGATCACCAGAATTCGCGCGTCCGGCACGCGTCGGCGATGTTCGATCGCGATCGACATCGCGACGGCGCCGTTGCCGACGATCGCGAGATCGACGGCATCGGCGGAGGCGTCGGGATGCCGGGAATCGGAATTCACGCCCGGATTCTCCCAGATCCGCGTTCGATGGGAAGCCGGCTCAATCTTCGACCGGCACCACCCGGGGCGATCCCTCCGCCGTGGCGTGCGCCGCGTTCGTGGAGTCGTCGTGAAGCCAGGGTCCCTGCCGGACGTCGAGGTGGAGCAGCAGCACGGTGTCGTCGTCGACGACGTGTCGACGATCGGGGNCGGCCGTNTCNCCCGNNTATCGNGCNACCGAGGAGAGTCGGAACTCGTCGATCCGGCCGTCGAAGTTCGACGTCGGTTCGCCTTTCGCGTCGACGTCGGCACCGATCAGCAGCGGGAGCCGGTTCCGGGTCCGCTTTCCAGAACCGGTGCTTCGGGCGATCTGTCGTCCGTCGAGGTAGAGGCGGATCTCCTCACCGTCGAAGACCCCNGCGAGATGATGCCATTCGCCGGTCGAGATGGTCGTCTCCNTCGCCTCCGCGGAGACGTAGATCCCGTCGAGGTGGATCCAGAACGAGGGNACNCCGTCCATGANGAACAGNCCGAACTCGCTGCCTTCGGTCCGGGTGGTCAGGCCGACCCGNTTNCCGAGGGTGTCCGGTTCGAACCAGGNTTCGAGGGTCANNGGGCCGTCGGGAAGGTCGTATGCGTCGGGTTCNACGCGAAGCGCNTCGTCNCGGCCGTCGAAGTCNAGNGCCTGTTCGCGNTCNGGCNTCGGCGGCGTGGGGAGNTCGACCCGGACCGGAAGCTCCAGCGTCCGGGTCGGGATGGCGTANCGCCGGTTGGTGCCGAGGTAGTCCGCGTCGATGGTGATGGCGGGNGGCGCCCAGACGTCGTCGATGGCGTCGACCCGGCCGCTCGCNTCGAAGACGAACCGTCGCGTGGCGCCNGCATCGATCGTCGCATGCGCGTGATCCGGGACGAACCGCCAGCGNCGGTCGGGNGATTCGGGAACCAGGGTGAATTCCACCGACCGNCCGGTGGGATTGGACATCGAGACTTCGATCNTCCCGTCGCCGATCCCCGTCTCGTCGATCGACAGCTCGCCGTCCAGGCCGGGCGTCGNNCGGGCCAGCCGGGCGGTCTCGNTGGAGACGGTCGCGGTGATGTCCCGGACGTCNAGCGTCTCGCCGACCGGAATGGCGGCGAGGGCGATCCCGTCCGGCCGTACCGTCACGTGGTGGAACTGATGGAGGTAGCCCGCTTCGGGAACGAGTCCCGACTGCCCGCCGCCGACCGTCGCGAGCGTCACGTACTCGATGCCGTCCCTCGGTCCGTCGTAGCGCATCCGGTGGATGTGGCCCGCGAACACCGCCCGCACGTTGCCGGCCTCGGCCAGCACCGGATGGATGCGTTCCCAGTCGTCGCCGTAACCGCCGCCGATCCAGCGTGGGTGGTGAAGGAACACGAAGACGTCCTTCTTGTCTTTGGCGCTCGCGAGCGTCGTCTTCAGCCAGGCGAGTTGCTTGGGGCTCATGCGCTGGGACGCCGGCTTGCTGAAGTTCCGCTCGCCGGTCTTCGGATCGGCTTCGTCGGTGTAGAGCACGATGAAGCGTCGGTCCTTGTGGTCGAAGGCGTACCAGAGCGGACCGAAGTGCATCTCGTAGTTCGCTTCGTGCTCGTTCTCGGGTCGATCGGGTCCGCGCCAGTAGACGTCGTGGTTGCCCGCGACCGGGAACCACGGACAGAGGAGTCCGTCCATGATGCCGCGGAACTCCCGCATCTCATCCATCCACGGACCTTCGGTGCCGTAGCCCTGGATCAGGTCGCCGACGGTCATCACCAGGTCGGGTTCGTAGAGATTCGTGTCGGCGACCGCTTCGGCGAGGATCTTCACCCCGTCCGCCGGACCGCCGGTGCGATCACCGAACACCACGAAGGTGAACGTCTCGTCCTCGGCGGGGAGATCGAGGGTGCGTCCTTCGCGATCCGTGATGAACCGATCCGCGTCGGGTGCCGCGGGATGCGGCGGGCGGACGATCGGGGGATCGCCAGACACGGCGTCCGCCGTGATCACGAAAAGGGCGAGCACGATGATGTATCTGATCGGCATCAGGGTATTGCACGCGGAGACACCGGACCTTGGCAAGGGGTCTCGCGTGAAATCCGGACGCCTTCAGCCGGAAAGCGTCTCGAGGATGGTGCGGACCGCGGCCACCTGTCGGTCGAGGGCCATGCTCGCGTGCGGGCTGTCGGCATCGACGCACTGCTCCGGCACCCGCGGCAGATGAACGAAGCCGGCGGGGGTCCGCCGGTTCGCGACCGCGTTCGCATGCAGCACGCGATATGAGATCTCGTTGCAGAGGAACGCACCCGCGGAAAGCGACCTCGATGCGGGGATTCCCACCGTTCGGATTCCCGCGACCAGTTCGTCGACCGGCAGGGTCGTGAAGTAGGCGTCCGGCGCCGCCTCGACCACCGGCTGGTTCGAGACGTGGTTACCCGCGTTGTCATCCATGCCGTAGTCGCGGAGGTTGATCGCGACCTGTTCGATGGTCACCCCGGGTCTTCCCGTCGCCTCCCCGAGCATCACCACCGCGTCCGGGCGTTCGGTGTCGACGAGTTCGACGACGCGATCCCCGGCTTCTTCGCCCACCACCGCGAGCACCGCGGTGACCAGATCGACGTTCGGAGGCGGATCGGCCGCGAGGGCCTCGACCACCATCGCCGAGGGGTTCAGATCGGAGCCGCCGAAGGGTTCGAAACCGGTGAGGAGGATCTTCATGATGGGGGAGAGCCTACGACCTCGTCGACGACGTCGCGCCGCACCCTGGCTTCCGGGCGTTTCGGGATGGCGGGAGGCGTCGGGGATTTCTATGATCTCACGATGATCCCGACCTCGTGGTCCGGATCTCGCGGACCACCGCATCCGCCCCGACGTTCGATTCGACGATTCAAGGATCTTCCGATGTTCGAGACCGATTCCACCTGGGTCACCGACTTCATGAGCCGCCTCGAGGCGGTCACCCCGCACGAGACCGCGTTCCACCAGGCGGTGGGCGAGGTGGTGCCGTCGCTCGAGCCGGTGCTCGATCGAAATCCGGTCTGGCGGGATGGACGGATCCTCGAACGTCTGGTCGAGCCCGAGCGCGTCATCGAATTCCGGGTCTCGTGGGTCGATGATGCGGGCGAGGTGCAGGTGAACCGCGGCTACCGCGTCGAATTCAATTCGGCGATCGGTCCGTACAAGGGCGGACTTCGTTTCCATCCCACGGTCGATCTCAGCGTGCTGAAGTTCCTCGGCTTCGAGCAGATCTTCAAGAACGCCCTCACCGGGCAGCCGATCGGTGGCGGCAAGGGCGGATCGAACTTCGATCCCAAGGGTCGCTCCGACGGCGAAGTGATGCGATTCTGCCAGGCGTTCATGAGTGAACTCTTCCGCCACATCGGTCCGGACACCGACGTGCCCGCCGGCGACATCGGCGTGGGCGGCCGCGAGATCGGATTCATGTTCGGCCAGTACAAGAAGCTCACCAACACCTTCACCGGCGTGTTGACCGGCCGGAGCACGGACTGGGGCGGCAGCCTCATCCGCCCGGAAGCGACCGGCTACGGCGCGGTCTACTTCGCGGCGGAGATGCTCGGTGCCAACGGGACCGATCTCACGGGAAAGCGATGTCTGGTGTCCGGGTCGGGCAACGTCGCGCAGTTCGCGGTGGAGAAGCTCAATCACCTCGGCGCGAAGCCGGTCACGCTCTCGGATTCCGGCGGCTTCATCCACGATCCGGACGGCATCGACCTCGAGAAGCTCGCGTTCGTCCAGGATCTCAAGAACAACCGTCGCGGCCGGATCATCGAATACGTCGAGAAGTACGCGAACGCCGAGTTCACACCCCGGGATCGTGATGCGGACCACAATCCCCTGTGGAACGTCCCGGCGGATGCCGCGTTCCCGTGTGCGACCCAGAACGAGATCAACGGTATCGATGCCGCGAATCTCGTGGCCAACGGTTGTCGACTGGTGAGCGAAGGCGCGAACATGCCGACCGTTCCGGAAGGTCAGGAGATCTTGCGCGAGAAGGGGGTCCTCTACGGACCGGGCAAGGCGGCGAACGCCGGCGGGGTCGCGGTCAGCGCGCTAGAGATGGCGCAGGCATCGAGTCGGACGTTCTGGAGCCGCGAGGAGGTCGATCGACGTCTCGGCGGCATCATGAAGGACATTCACAAGCACAGTCTCGAGGCCGCCGAAGCCTACGGCCGCACCGGCGACTATCTCGACGGATCCAACATCGCCGGCTTCCTCAAGGTCGCGCGGGCGATGCACGATCAGGGCGTGATCTGACGAACGAACCATTTTCGAGGCCCGACCGCGTTATCGACCCGCTGCGGCGGTGGCGAGGCGGCGTCTTCGTCGGAATCGCGGGCGGGTGTGAAAAGAATCGATGGAGGGTCGTCTTGTCACCTTGCGACGGTGTGGGGCGATCCGATGATCGCGCCGACCCCGTCGATCCACGACCGTCCGGTTCGTCCACGCCTCAATGGACGACGTCGGCGGAGGCCGGCGATGTTCGCGGTCGTGGAACTCCGGATCCCCGGGGTCCTTCGGTTGGAGACCGTCGGATCCGGATCCTGCATCGAGGTCGGAGTTCGTCCTTTCCATGCCCCAGCTTCCGAGCGGTACTCGTCTCTGGCTCTCCGCGGCGTCGATCCTCGATCCCGCGACGGGATTCCTGCCTTCGGGGCAGGATCGCTTCTGGTACCGAGACGTGGATCCGGGCACGGACTGGCTTCCCGGGGAGCCCGGACGTCCACCGGAATGCCTCCGGACCGCGATGGTCCCGAGCGACCGGATCGAGGCCGCGGCCTACGTTCGAGTCCTGATCGCGACTCCGGAAGAGGACGACCCCAGCTGGCGGGGCGACTGGATGCTCACCTTCGAACGCCCTGACGACTTCACCCTCGAGGACTGGGAGGCGTCGCTGACGTTCTTCGGAGGTTCAAGGAGTCTCGATCTCCTCGATGCGGTCATCGACCGTTGCCGAAGGCAGGCCGAGACCGGTGGCAAGTTGGAACTCGACGGGTTCGAGCCGGCGATGGGTGGTCGACCCGCCCTCGCCCAGCGACTTGCGATCGCGGTGGGAAACGCGGATCGACTGGTACGACGCCGCGGCGATTCCGAGCTCGCAGGCGAAGACGACCTCGTCCGACGGATCGACGAGCGGTTGGAGGCGATGTACGAGTTCGCGGATCGGTCACTCGACGCACACGGCTCGCACCGGGCGATCGCGCACCGTCTGCTGGCGACGCTCGCCTTCGAACTCGGAGATCTCGAGGAAGCGATTCGAAACGCCCGGGCGCACGAGATCATCTTCCCGGAGGGCGCGGACTTCAGTCGTCGACTGATCGCCCGCGCGCAGGGGGCCGATGCGAGGGGCGTGGTCCGACTGGGGCCACGGGTCCGTGGTTCCCTCGAACGGGCCGCAGACTTCTGACCGACCCCGGCCGGTCGGCCGGAACCGTTCAGGAACGTCTCACGCCTTGCCCAGGTACTCGCCGGTCTCGGGGTTCACCTTGACGGCCTGACCGTTCTCGATGAACGGTGGAACGCGGATGCGGGCGCCGGTCTCGACGAACGCCTCCTTGTTCTGGTTGCTGGCCGTCGCGCCCTTCGCCTGCGGCGCGGTGTCGGTGACCGTGAGTTCGATCGAGGCGGGGAGCGCGACCGACAGCGGCTTGCCGTCGAACATGCTCACCACGCACTCGGTGTTCTCCTTGAGCCACTGGCTCTGTTCCTTCGGGATCACGTCGTTCTCGATCTCGGTCTGGTCGTAGGTCTCGTCGTCCATGAAGACGAAGGGACCGTCGCCGCGGCCGCCGGAGTCGTAGAGGAACTGCATGCTTCGCCGGTCGACGTTGACCTCTTCCAGCCGATCGTCGGAGTTCAGGCGGTTGATCTTGATGCCACCGACCTTGACGTTCTTCATCTTGGCCTGGACGTACGCAGGACCCTTGCCCGGCTTGACGTGTTCGGTGTCGAGGATCTGGTGGAGCTGGCCCTCCCAGATGATGAACTGGCCCTTCTTGACGTCGGTGGCCTTGGTCGGCATCGATGAATTCCAATCGGGTTCGCCGGCGTGGGCGATGGGGGGGTCGGTCCCTCGCGGCGCAAGGGAATCGGAACGGGATGGGAGATGATACCGGAGGGATCCGATCGGTTCGCCCCCGCCTCTCGTCGTCGCGGGGCCGGGAAGCATACGATCCGCCCCATGAACGCCCAGAATACCGCTCCTCGCCTTTTCGAACCCCTCGACCTGAGGGGTCTTCGCCTCCCGAATCGGATCGTGGTGAGCCCGATGTGCATGTATTCCGCCGTCGACGGCGTGGCGAGTGCGTGGCAGCACGTCCATCTCGGCTCGCTCGCCTGCTCGGGTGCGGGCCTGGTGATCACCGAGGCCACCGCGGTCGAGCCTCGCGGTCGGATCACCCCGAACTGCCTGGGGCTCTGGGACGACGCCTGTGAATCGGCGCTGGCCCGGGTGGTGGAGACCGTCAAGGCGGTCGCACCGGCTTCGGCGCTCGGCGTCCAGCTCGCCCACGCGGGTCGCAAGGCCTCGCACGCCCGCCCGTGGGCGCCGAAGCGCGGATACGTCGAGCCGGATCACGGTGGTTGGGCGTCGGTGGGGGCGAGCGCGAACAGCT
>NZFT01000080.1 GCA_002690755.1 Phycisphaerae bacterium | reverse complement strand
AGCAAGGACGTCGGCTACTACCGCGGCGTCGAACAGAGCGTGCTCAGTCGCCATCCGATCACCGCGGTGACGATCTGGCCCGACGAGGGCCTCGCCGACATGGAGATGAAGAAGCGGGGTGACGGCTGGGCGCGGGACGGCGAGCCGCCCACCAAGTTCCAGCGCAGTCCGCTGATGGTCGACATCGAGATTCCAGCCGGCCGAGGCGAGCCCCCCTACGAACTGACCATGGTGGTGGTCCACCACAAGTCCGGCCGCTTTCGACGCCAGCGGGAAAGCGAGGCCCTCCAACTCGTGGAGCTCCTCGACACCCGCCTGAAGGCGGAACCCGATCTGAATCTGGTGGTCGCCGGCGACTTCAACGCCGGCCCCTTCGATCGCTCGATCGGCGTCTACAACGACGCCGGCTACGTCAACGCCTACACCCACCGCTGGAAGCAGGAAGGCGACACCCGCGCCCTCTTTCGCACCCACGAATCGGATCGAGTGATCGACTTCCTGATGATCCACCCGAATGCGGACTCAGAAGTGGTCGACCGCACGTTCCAGGTCGTCGGATCGCTCCACCCCGGCGACGAATACGACTGGCGTCAGGACGAACCACCCTCGGGATACGCCGCGGACCACTATCCGCTGGTCGTCGACCTCCGCCCGCGGGAGGCCGGCAACGAGGCATCACCCTGACGGCATCGACGTTCGGTGGCCAGCCACCTCCGTGAAAAGCCGGTGGTACCGGCTGATCATCCCTTCGATGCCGAAATTCGACGACGCATGGGACCATTGCGTGGCATGGACCCGGGCATGCAGGGCGTCGTCCCGCAGCATCGCGCCGACCTTTCGACCGAGCATCTCCGGCGACCCCGGCGTCGAGATCGCCGCCTCCGAACGAAGCAGTTCGGGGAGCCCGGCGATTCCGTAACCGACGACCGGCGTCCCCGAGGCGATCGCGTGCACGGTCCCCGAACCGAAGACGTCGGCGACGACCGGCGCGATCTCGACATCGAACGAGCGATGGATGGAAGCGAGCTTCGCGAACGGCACGTAGCCGTGCCAGATGATTCGATCCGAAAATCCGGCGGCCTTCAGATCTCGTTCGAGATCCGGACGAACCGGACCATCACCGACCACTTCGAAGCGTGCGTGCGGGACCTCCTGAAGCACGCAGGCGATCGCCGGGGCGGCGGATTCGTCGATCTTGTCGCGATCCAGTCGATACACCATGCCCACGACCGGATCGTCCGGGATCGGACGCCGCGGCGCCTGGAAGATCTCGAACGGAGTACCGGGATTGATGACGGAATCCGGAATGCCCTGCGTACCGGAGCGAAGCCGACTCCATTCGGAACAGAACACGAGGTGCTGTTCATCGGTGCCCAGCCAGGGGTCGCCGATCACACAGTGACTCTGGACGATCGGAACACCACGTTCCATCGCGACCCGGGCGACGAGGTCGTACCAGGCCGTCGTCGCGGGCGAGGCGTGATAGTGACAGAGGTGAAGCACCTCCGGCCGGTGACGATCGAAGATCCGTCGAACCCGGGAGCGATCCCCCGGCTCCTCCGTGTAGGGCACGCATAGTCGAAACCCGATCCCCACGCTCCGGGCGAGGACGTGATGCGGAGCGTCCACCCGCGTCGAACCGGCGAGGTCGATGACGAGCTGCTGGGCACCCCCGATCCGCAGATCCCCGATCGCGTGCAGCACCCGGGTCGTCGACGAGGAAGAAACCGATCCGTGCCGATGCGGCACCTTGCCGATGAAGGTTCGAACCGTCCGTCGCCCGCATCGGATCAGACCGGATCGAAGCACGTCCGGCACGACGGCCGCATGCTCCGCCGATGATCGATGCGCCTGGTCGAGCCACCGTCTCGATTCGTCCGGCGGCCGCCGACCAAGGTCGAGCGAATCCTCGATCACCGCCTGCATCTCGAGAGCATGGGAATCGCGTGACGGGTCGATCAGACCCGTGATGCATCCCAATCTCGTCCGATACCAATCGACCAGGACCGACTCGAGCTCCGGTCCGGCTCCCACCGCGAGGTTCGTCCGAGGATCGTCCTCCCCCGGACCGTCGGACCGCCGAATACCCTCACCCCGCGACGTCGTCACGGATCCGCTCCGACGAGCCCTCGGGCGAACCCCTTCACCCGATGCCCCCATGCCTCCCAGTTGAGTTCCTCCTGATAACGACGCAGCGCCGCGTCGGCGTACGCCCGGTATCGGTCGGCCGGGACCACCATCGATTCGACCGCATCCGCCCATCCGGAAACCGGCGTGTCGACGGGAAGGCAGCGACCGGTGACTCCATCCTGCACCACCGTGGTCAGACCACCGACCGCCGAGACGATCGACGGACGCCCGAATGCCGCGCTCTCGATCGGGGCGATGCCGAACATCTCGCTGGCCGAAGGCAGGATCGCGAGGTGGGCGCGACGCAGAACGTCGCAATGTCGCGCACGATCCGACGCCACATCGTGATCCAGCCTGCCGGCCCACTCGACGAGGCGATGGTCGCAGATCGGGTGCCGAGGACCGATGTAGTGCAACCGGGCCCGCCACCCTCGATCTTCGAGCGTCTCCGCGACGGCCGCACAGAGTCCGACGCGTTTTCGTTCCGGATCCGCCGCCACCACGACCAATTCGATTTCGCCACCGTCCGTCGGCACCGAGCGGTCTTCGAAGGCGTGATCGGAATCCAAATCCGGGTTCGGGACGAGATTCGCCCCCAGCGGGACCACGTGCACCTTGGACGAATCGGCCCCATGATCCCGGCACATCGAACTTCGGCAGTATTCCGATGCCACGAGGACCAGATCGGCCCGATCCGCCGCCAAGGTCTCGAACTCGGCGGCGACGTCACGTTCGCCCTTCCGGCGTTCGGCGAAACTGGGGTACATCGCGTTCGCGAGCGTCGCCGTGGCGTCGGTCACGTAGATGATGGGAAGCGATGTCTCGATCATGGCGACGAGCCCGCTCATGTTCGCCGCCACGACGAGATCGAATCGTCCCGCTTGAACCTTGCGTGATGCGATTTCCGCGAACGATCGCATCTCCTTCAACCTGGATCGATGACTCCGATCCGGAAGGAACATTCTGGACAAGCGACGAAACGATTTCGCCGCCCGTCTCAGCGACGGCTTTCCGGCGACCCGGGGCAGAATCGAAGGACGAAGGTTGGCCGGCGTGCAGTCGAGAAGGACGTTGTTGATTTCACAGCCCGCGGAATGAAGTCCTACGGACATGTTCCAAGGCATCCCGGAGACCGCGGCCCGATCGTCGTTCCACCTGAGAAATGCTATTCGGGGTGACCTTTGGGGCACTGGACATGATCCAAGTGACGGTGAATCGAGCGGACTTCAGATCGAGGATCCGATCCGTCCTCCAGCGAGCGCAATGCGGTGCGGGCCACTTCTTCCCATCCCGATGGACAGCGAAAATATCCGATGAATCGCTGGAATACTCGAGATTTTGCCGAAAAACGATCGATGACCATCGCTCCGGACTTCGCTCAGGCGAGCAGACGCATCGGTTCCTCGATCATCCCCTTGAGGGTGCCGAGGTACCGAGCCGCCATCGCGCCATCGATCACCCGGTGATCGAGACTGAGCGTCCCCGCCATCTCCCAACCGACCGCGAGCTGATGATCACGAACGACCGGCTGTTCGATCGCCGCGCCACAGGCGAGGATCGCCGAGTTCGGCGGATTGATGATCGCCGTGAAGTCGTCGACGCCGAACATCCCGAGATTGGAGATGGTGAACGTGGAATCCGACATCTCTTCGGTGGACAGTCCCTTGTCACGGGCCTTGACCGCGAGATGCTTCGACTCGGCGGAGATCATCCGCAGGCTCTTGAGATGAGCGTCCCGGATGGAGGCGACCACCAGACCACCGCCACGTTCCTCGGGCAGCGAGATCGCCACGCCGACGTTCACCCGACCGTGCACGAGGATTCGATCCCCGGCCCAGCTGGCGTTGAACATCGGATGCTCGGCCATGGAAAGAGCGCAGGCTCGAACGATGAAGTCGTTGACGCTGAGCTTGACGCCCTCGCCCGCCAGCTTCTCGTTGAGCGATCGACGCAGGTCCATGAGGGCGTCCATCGAGAACCGCATCTTGACCTGATAGTGCGGGATCGTCGCCTTGCTTTCGACCAGTCGGCGGGCGATGGTCTGTCGCATGCCGGACACCGCGACTTCCGTGCTCTCGAGCGCGGGAACCTCGTGAACCACCGAACCCGGCGTCGAGGCGAGGTCCTGCACCGGTGCGGGGACTGCGGGCATCGGAATCGCGACCGGAGCGACTTCGCCCGTCGCACCCGCCACGTTCGCGCCCGCCGTCTCGATCGCCGCGAGCACGTCGCGCTTGATGATTCTCCCACCCGGACCGCTTCCGACCAGCGAGCGGAGTTCGATGCCGTGCTCCTCCGCGAGCCGACGAGCGACGGGGCTGACCCGCACCCGACCGGAGTCAGGGGCGGGCTCGGTCGGTGCCGGCGTCGCCGAAGCGGCGGCAGGCGGTGGCGTCGAAGCCGCCGCAGGCGCGGGCGCCGGGTCTTCCGAGGTCGCCTCGGCCGCGGCCGGGTCGTCGGTCGATGCGGCGACGTCGAGCGAGTCGGGATCCTCACCCTCCTCGGCGATCATCGCGATCGGCGTTCCGACCGGCACCTGGGTGCCTTCGCCCACCAGGATCTTGGCGATCACGCCGTCGTCGTAGGCCTGCATCTCCATCGTCGCCTTGTCGGTCTCGATGTCCGCGACGATCGCGCCGGAGGCGACTTCCTCGCCCTCCTTGACGTTCCACCGGATGATGGTTCCCTGCTCCATGGTGTCGGAGAGTCGGGGCATGGTGAGCGTGATCGACATGGTGTGCTTCTCGGCGGTTTCGTGACGCGGGGTGAACGTTGTGATCAGGCGACGTAGAGCGAACTTCGAACCGCCTCGGCGATCCTTCGCGGGTTCGGCAGGTACTCCTGCTCGAGATTCGACGCGTAGGGCGTCGGCACGTCGGCGCTGTGGACCCGCATGACGTGGTTGTCGAGATCGTCGAAGCAATGCGCATGCACCTGGGCGGTGATCTCGGAGCCGGGCGAGCCGAAACTCCACGACTGGTCGACGACGACGCAGGCGTTCGTCCTGCGGACGCTCTCCACGATCGTGTCGATGTCGAGCGGCCGGATGGTCCGGCCGTCGATGACCTCGCAGGAGATGCCCTCCTTCGCGAGCTCTTCGGCCGCGTCGAGGCAGAAGTGCACGGGGCGTCCGAAGGAGACGAGGGTGACGTCGGTTCCGGGTCGACGGATCACCGCCTTGCCGAACGGAACGTAGTGATCACCTTCCGGAACGTGCCCCTTCATCGCCAGCAGGCGTTCGCTTTCGAGCATGAAGACGGGGTCGTCGTCCTGGATGGCGGTCGCGAGCAGGCCCTTCGCGTCGTCGGGGAAGGCCGGGATGGCCATCTTCAGTCCGGGCACGTTCGAGAACAGGCCTTCGACGCACCACGAATGGGTGGATCCGAGCTGACCACCGGCCCCGTCGTTGCCGCGGAAGACGATCGGACAGCCGAACTGGCCGCCGCTCATGTAGAGCATCTTGGGGGCGTTGTTGAGGATCGGATCGGCGGCCACGAGGCTGAACGACCAGCTCATGAACTCCACGATCGGACGGAGACCGAGCATCGCGGAACCGATCGCCATGCCGGCGAATCCGCTCTCGGAGATCGGCGTGTCGATGATCCGCCTCGGGCCGAACTCCTCGAGCATCCCGCGGCTCACCTTGTAGGCGCCGTCGTACTGCGCGACTTCCTCGCCCAGCAGGTAGACCCGGGGGTCGCGATGCATCTCCTGCGTCATCGCTTCGCGCAGGGCGTCGCGGAATTCGATCACACGCTCGCTCATCGGTTCTCCTCCGCATCGGTCACGATCTGGGGCATGCTGGTCCCGAGGTACGGCCCGAACCGTTCCACGTAGACGTCGGTGTGAAGTTCCTCCATCGGCGGCTCGGGCGAAGCCTCCGCCCACGCGATGGACTCTCGCACATGGAGCTTCTGCGCCTTGCCGAGCGCCTTGAACGCGGCTTCGTCGAGAAGGCCCGCCTCGTACATCGCGTCGCGGAGCCGGGTGATCGGATCGTCCGACTCCCACTGCTCCTCCTCGTGACGGGTCCGGTACTTCCGCGGATCCGACATGGAGTGACCCTTGAACCGATAGGTCTTGAGGTCCACCATCGCCGGCCGGCTCTCGGCTCGCGCGGTGTCCGCGACCTTCTTCATCGCTTCGTACACGTCGATGACGTCCATGCCTTCGATCTCGTACCCGCGAAGACCGCATCCCTCGCCCTTGGCGATGATCCGGTTCGCCATCGAGGTGCCTCGTTCGATCGAGGTGCCCATCGAGTAACCGTTGTTCTCCACCACGAAGATGACCGGGACGTCGAAAAGACTCGCGAGGTTCATCGCTTCGTAGAAGGCGCCCTGGTTGAGCGCGCCGTCACCGAGGAAGCACAGGGTCACGTGCTCGCTGGTCCCGCCGTCGATCACCTCGTCCTGGTATTTCTTGGCGAAGGCGAGCCCGGCGCCGAGCGGGGTCTGCGCCCCGACGATGCCGTGTCCGCCGAAGAGGTTGTTCGGCTTGTCGAACATGTGCATCGATCCGCCCTTGCCCTTCGCGCATCCACCGATGCGTCCGAACATCTCGGCCATGCAGTATTTCGGGTGCATGCCCCGGGCCAGCGCGTGTCCGTGGTCGCGATACGCGGTCACGATCGGATCGGCTTGACGGACGGCGGCGGTGCAACCCACCGCGACCGCCTCCTGTCCGATGTAGATGTGGCAGAAGCCACCGATCTTCTTGTCCTGGTACGCCTGCATGGTCCGCACCTCGAACTCGCGGATCAGCAGCATCTGGCGAAGCCACTCGAGGAGCTGTTCGGGGGTGGCGGAGGTGCGGTCGGCCAGCGGACGTCGGCCGCCGGCGGCGGTACGAGCGGGGTCAGTCACGGAGGACATCCAGTTTCTCCGGGCGGAGTCGGGAGCGGACGGCGAAACGCGGGCGGTCTCGCGAATCCGTGATTATGGCGGGGCCACGGTCCCGCGGCAACCTCGAATCGAATCGCTTTCGCAACGATCCAACCCGGGCGAGGATGTCCGGATTCCGGGAGGAACGCCCACGTGTCATTTTGGAACACCGGTTCCAGCGCCCGAATCTCTCCCCCGCCGGACGCAGGGGCGTCAGTTCGACGCGATCTTGTCCTCGTCCGCGGATTCCAGAAGCCGCGCTCGGAGCAGGAGAAGGGCCGTTTCAAGCTGGGCGTCGATCCCGTCCTCGATCAGGGTCCGAGGATCCGGACGGTCGGCCGGATCTCGGTCGGCGTCCCAGTCCGCGATCAGGTCGGCCGATCTTCGAAGGTCGTAGGCCTGCTGGTTCTGCTCGGGGGTCATCGACACCGTAAGGTCCGGATTCACCCCCCAGTCGTCGTCGCCCTGGGTCTTGTGCACCAGTCGCCCTCGTTCCTCGCCGGGAACCGGAGGCAACGCGTAGTACTGCGTCGTCAGCTTGAGGGCCGCGGTGCCGGTTCGGTCGGAGACGTCGTGCAACGACTGGACGCTCCCCTTGCCGAAGGTCCGCTCGCCGATCACCACCGCCGCTTCGTGCACGTCCAGGCATCCCGACACGATCTCGCTCGCACTGGCCGATCCCTGATTCACCAGCACCACCAGCGGCAGTCCCTTGAGGAACGCCATCTGCGGCGTCGCGGGGCGACTCCACACCGTGATCCCGTCGCGGTCCTCGCAGGACACGATCTCTCCATCGTCCACGAACAGATTGGAGAACCGGATCGCACTGTCCAGCAGGCCGCCGGGATTGAACCGGAGATCGAGGATCAGCCCACGCAGGTCGCGAGTGGCCCGCATCTCGTCCACCGCCACCAGGAAATCGTTGAAACTGTCGTCGTTGAACGAGGTCAGTCGGATGTATCCGATGCCGTCTTCGGGATCGATGAACCAGTCCCAGCTGGGCGTTCCATCCTCGTCGAGGGACTTCTTGAACCAGCCGTTGACCGAGCGGATCTTGATCCGGTTGCGCACCAGCGGGACCTCCAGCGGCTGCTCCTCGCCCTCGCGACGAAGCGACAGGAGGACTTCCTCGCCTTCGGGTCCGGTGATCTCGTCGACTGCGCGGGTGAGGCTCCAGCCCGTGGTGGGAATCCCGTCGACCGCGATGATGCGATCGTTCTCCAGCACCCCGCCGCGCGATGCCGGCGAGCCCTCGAGCGGATTCACGATCATGATCTCGCGCTTGTCGTCGTGGCGGATCATCACCCCCACGCCGACGAAGTCGCCCTGCACCTGCTGCTGGAAACGACGAAGCTGCTCGGGCCAGATCACCTGCGTGTACTGGTCGGAATAGGCGTCTTCGAGCCGGTAGGTCGCACCCTCCGCGAATTCCCGGAGGATGACCTCGTCGGGCACCTCGATGGAATCACGATTGCCCTCGAGCAGCGTCCGCATGATGCGGTGGTAGTCCTGTCGCGAGACGTTGGCCGCCGGCAGCGCGGCGAGAGAGGCCCGCGCCTCTTCGACCACCTTCCGCCAGGCCTCGACCTGGGCCTGATCGGCCAGGCCTTCGAAGTTCTCCGCGAGTTGATCGGTGGTCGAGAAGATCTCGACCGCTTCGAGACCGCCATCGAGCAGCGGCTTCCAGCCGCAGTTCGAGACGTGCTCGCTGGCGGCGGTGCGGAGCGAGGCCCGGACCATCCGCTCCGAGATTCCGTTCAGTGCTTCCTTCCAGTCCGCCGCGAACGCCTCGTTGAACTCGGGGAATTCGGTCTCGGGCTCGAGCCGCGCCATGTTCCGGGCTCGGAGCTCGTACAGGGCACGCGGGGCGTACCGGGCGAGGAGCCCGATGCGGCGGTTGACCTCTTCGAGCCTCGCCTCGTAGTCCGCGTGCTCGACCTTCCGGTCGGTGTCCTCGTGGAGAGTGCGGAGCCGGAAGAGGATCTCCTGGACCCGGAGCCAGTCCCGCTCGGACCGCGCCCGGGCCTCGACGGCCTCCGCCTGCTTCACCAATGCCTCGATCTCCGTCGCCTCGAGCACCGCGTCCCAGTCGTCCGAAAGCGTCTGAAGCCGGACCGCCGCGGTGAGCGCGCCCGTGACGTCGTCCTCGGCGATCTTCGCCTCGAGTTCATCCATCGCTTCCCGACGCCCGAGATCGCGGTCGTCGACGGACTTCGCATCATGCCCGTCTCGGGCCGCCAGCGCCGCCACGAGTTCCTTCCGCGAAGCATCGTCGGCATCGGACGGCAATGCGGCCAGATGCGATTCCACCCTGGCGTCGTCGCCATCGATGGCGGCCTCCCAGAGACTCGCCCGCCAGGCTTCGACCGTGTCGGGAACGGCCGCGGGATCCTGCGCCGCGGCGTTCGACGTCGCGGCGAGCGCAGCCACGAGGCCGGTGGTCAGGAATCGGAAAAAGGCGAGGCGTCGATCGAACATGCTTGAAATCCTCGAATACTGGTCTGAATCCACTTCACCGGGCGTCTCGGGCCTGGATCGACGCCCTGGAGCCTCTCCGGATCTTCATCGAGCCGGAATCGACGTCGGTTCAACCCGGGAGTGCGAGACTCCTCTTTCATACCCTACCGAAGCCGGAAAGTTCGTACGGCCCGACGACTTGGGATTCTTATCAGTCCCCGCACCGGATTCACGTCGAGGAGCATCTCACTTTGACCCAGCGTGGATGGGACCGGATTTCGAGAACGACCGAGGGTCCGACTCGGTGCGAATCCTGCGACTACGACCTCCGCGGCATCGCGGTCGGCGGGCGATGCCCCGAATGCGGGTCCGTCGTTCCCGCCCCCGCCGCCACCGCGGCCGTCGACCGAGGCCGTCCGGACCATCGGGATTCCGGCCTGCACGTCGTGGCGATCTCCCAGTATCTCGCCTTCCTCCCGATGTCCGGACTCGTCCTTCTGGGATGCTTCGGATCGACGATCGGCGTGGTCTCGGTCTTCGGGCCGATCGCCCGCATCGTGGCCCTCGCCAGCCCCTGGGCGGCGAGCCCGCTTCGGGCGATCGAGCCTGCGGGTTTCGGCCGACTGCTCCTGGGACTCGCGTGCGTCGATGCCGGGTGCGGCATGGCCTTCGTCGTGGTGGTGATCGGCGTGCTCCCCGGCACGGCGCTCCTCCCGTCGCTGATCCTCTACGTCCTGGCCTCGGGCGTCTCGGTCGCGACGACGAACTTCCGACTGGAACGCATCTTCAACGACTGGCAGTTCGAGCTCCCGGCCCTGCTGGCCCGCATCGGTTTCATCGCCGGGTGCGTTGCGGGCGTGACGATGATCGCCGTGGTCACGGTGCGACTTGCGCAACCGAATCCCGACGTCGTCTCCATCGTCACCCTGCTCGGCCTCGCGATCGGAATCATCACCTCACTGCTCGCCGTCTTCGCGGCTCGCGACGGGATCGGGCGGGTGGAGGGGGTGCTGATCACCGATCTGATCGAGGCGCACTCGGAGCGAATCGATCGCGAGCCGACGCCGCTCGAGGATCCTGCTCGTCGAAATCACCCGCCCGATCCGCTGCCGCTCGAACCCGAACGCCCGCCGATCCGGGAAGACCTCGAGGGCCATTGAATCAACGGGTTCGGAAGGCGTCCTCGGCGAGGTCGATCGCTCGCCCGAGCGCGGCGGCCTTCGCCACCGTCTCCTCCCACTCCGCGGCCGGCGAGGAATCGAGCACGACGCCCGCCCCGGCCTGGAGATGGACCGTCCAGCCCGCGTCGTCACGGACCGTCGGCACGACCATCGTTCGGAGCGCGATCGCGACGTCGAGGTTGCCGTCGAGGTCGAGCGCGCCGATCCCGCCCGCGTACGGCCCACGTCGGACCGGTTCGAGCTCGTCGATGATCTGCATCGCACGGACCTTCGGCGCCCCGCTCACCGTCCCCACCGGCAGCGTCGCCCGCAAGGCGTCGAGCGCATCGACGCCGGCGCGAAGTCGACCGGTCACCACCGAACCGATGTGCATCACGTGGCTGTAGCGTTCCACCTCCATGACCTGTCCCAGTTCGATCGAACCCGACTCGCAGACCTTGCCCAGATCGTTGCGGCCGAGATCGACCAGCATCACGTGCTCGGCGCGTTCCTTCTCGTCCGCGAGCAGTTCCGCCTCGAGAGCCCGATCCTCCGCATCGTCCCGCCCGCGTCGTCGCGTGCCCGCGAGGGGCCGATTGACGACCCCGCCATCACGGACGCGACAGAGAATCTCGGGACTCGCGGCGACCAGCATGCAGCCCCGGGCCTGGAGATAGATCTGGTAGGGGGACGGATTGACGATCCGAAGCGCCCGGTACAGATCGAAGGGATCCGCCTGTGTCCTTCGTTCGAACCGCTGGCTGAGCACGACCTGGAAGGCATCCCCGGCCCGGATGTACGCCCGGGTCCGTTCCACCGCCGCCTCGAAGTCGGGACGCGACATGCTCGAGTCGTCCGGCGGTTCGGGCGGCCGGTCCAGATCGAGGTCGATCCGACCCGGCTCCAGCCGAACCGCGTCATCGAGCATCGCTTCGATCAGTGAATCCGCCGCCGTCTCCGCGGCGGTCGTCGCGGCCGTCGGATCACCGTGATCGCCGATCGACTCGGTCGCGATCACGAACACCGTCTTCGCGACATGGTCGAAGACCAGCACCCGTCCGTANAGCCCCATGTGGAGATCGGGAAGATCCCGATCGTCGACCGGCGCGGACGCGAAGTTCAACTTGTCCGGTTCCGCCCATCGGGCGGTGTCGTAGCCGGCGAACCCGACGAATCCCGACCGGAACGCATCGTCGGGCGGCTTCTCCCCGACCGATCGAACCGGCGCCGCGGCCGCCGACAGCGTCCGAAGCAGATCGAAGGGATCGATCCCGGACCGATCCTCCACCGCCGACCCGCCCGACGCGTGCCGCACGACCTCCAGCGTCGATGCCCGGGCGATCACCTCGAGACTCGGCCGCACGCCGATCAGCGAGTACCGACCGACGCCGCCTCCCTGCTCGACGGATTCGAAGAGAAAACTCGGTGCCGCCCGATCGTCCGGGGCGACCAGCCGTCGATACGCCAGCACCGGAGTCAGCTGGTCCGCGAAGATTCGTCGCGTGACCTGGATCGATCCGGAGGTCGACGAAGCATGATGGTTCGAGGCTGGATCGGACTCGGACACGATGACGGGCTCCGGGAGGTGGGGTGATCCGACCGCCCAAGTCTACCGCCCGGACATCGTGGTCCGCATCGAGGCCACCGGCCGTCGTGCTACCATCCGGCAGTGACGAAACCAAGCATCACCTCCCCATCCCAGGATCCGTCGCCGGACGTCGATTCGACGCCACCGCCGACCGCGATCCTCGAAGGACTGACCAAGCACTACTTCAAGCCGGACGGGAGCATCCTGGTCGAAGCGCTCCGAGGCATCGACCTGGTCATTCCCTCCGGCGAGTACTGCGCGATCATGGGCGCGAGTGGAAGCGGCAAGAGCACGCTGATGAATCTCCTCGGCTGCCTCGACCGCCCCTCGGCCGGGAAGTACCTGCTCGACGGCATCGACGTCTCCGAACTCGACGACAACGCGCTCAGCCGGGCCCGCGGCCGCAGAATCGGGTTCGTGTTCCAGGCGTTCAACCTCGTGAGCGAGCTCACCATCGTCGAGAACGTCGAGGTTCCGCTCTTCTATCAGGGCGTCTCGAGGGCGGAGCGGCGGGCCCGAGCCATCGAACGCCTCAGCCTCGTCGGCCTGGAGGATCGCCTCGGTCACCGGCCGAGCGAACTCTCGGGCGGCCAACAGCAACGCGTCGCGATCGCCCGATCCCTGGTCACCGATCCGGCGATCGTGATGGCGGACGAACCCACCGGCAATTTGGACACCAAGACCGGCGATTCGATCCTCGAGATCTTCCAGCAACTCCACGCGGACGGAATGACCATCATCATGGTCACCCACGATCCGAGGATCGCCGAAGACTGCGAACGGGTCGTCACCCTCGAGGACGGCCGCGTCGAGACCGACCGAAGGACGACGTCCAGCGGCGCGTGAACCTTCGCGGCGAGGCCCGACCCCGCGCCGACGCCCAGCGAGAACTCATCGGCGACCGCAGCCCTCGAGATACGGAGCGACCGTGCGAATACTCGGCATCGATCCCGGACTTCGAATCACCGGTTACGGCCTCGTGCTCGCCGAGGGTCCCCGCGTCACGGTGATCGAAGCGGGCGTCATCCGAATCCCGCCGGACGGAAGCCTCCCCCACCGACTCCACCAGCTTCACGCCGACTTCACCGACGTGATCACCGAGCTCGGGCCCGGGCTCGTTTCGGTCGAGTCGGTGTTCTCCCATCCGGAACGCGCGGCGACCGGCGTCCGGATGGGCCACGCCCGAGGCGTGATCCTGCTCGCCGCCGCCCAGCACGGCATCGAAGTGGTGGAACATCCACCCGCCCAGGTCAAGAAGGCGCTGACCGGAGACGGCAGTGCCGACAAGACTCGGATGCAGTCGGCCATCATGGCCCGATGCGGACTGACGGCCACGCCGGAACCCCCGGACGTGGCCGATGCCCTCGCCATCGCGTTGTGCGCCGCCCAGCGGCTCGACACCAACGTCATTCCGAAGCCGCGGGAGGCCGACGAACCACCACGGTGACCGGGGTTCCCACGGGCGGGACCGAACCTTCGCGGATTCTCCAGACCGGTGGATCGACGCCGGTCTCCGGCGAGCGAACCTCCTCGGCCGCGATGACCTCGTCGCCGAACGTGGTGAGCCCGACGAACGTTCCGGCGTAGTCCGCGAGGAAGTACTCGCCCTCCCCCATCGAGGGTGGATTCGGCCGGAGCAGCGATCCGGCGAAGACCCATCTCGGCAGGGCACGCTCGCGGGCATCCTCGATCATCGACTCGAGTCGCACCTCCCGTGCTTCGGGCCCGTCCGGCCCCGACGGACCGAACCGGATTTCGATGGTCACGAGCGGACCGCGCGGCGGAATCGGCGAATTCGTTTCCTGGTCCCACGCCGCCGGGGCGCCCGGCTCGAAGCCCGCGAGGAGCAGGGCGGCATGCACCACGGAAGGAACCACGTCGGCGACCACGATCGATTCGTGTTCCCGGGTCGATCGCCGACACACGGCGACTTCGAGCCAGCCGGTCTCCAGGGTGATCTCGCCCGGGAATTCGACCCGACCCCCGCCCACCCACGCCCGTACGCCGCCCTCGAGATCGATGATCCTCGGCGAGGCCGCAGGCTCGATCCGCTGGGGCGCCGGATCAGGCATCGGGATCGCGACGAGATCGGATTCCCGATCGGCCGCCGCCGACTCGGTCGATGGTCGATCGAGGTGGCCCGGGGTCGGCTGGAATCCTCCGGAGACCTCCGCCGCCGGCGATGCGACGCGATGTCGCGGGCTGCAGGCGACGGCCGACAGCAGCGTAAGGACCGCGAGGAACGCGAGTTGCGGGGCTCGCCGCGGGCGAGGCCGAACTTGAAAATCGCAGTTGATCATGCGTGCTCCGAAATTCGATGCGGATCGGCCACCGGCCGCGTCGCACGGTACTGACGCCGATGCGGAGACTCGCCTTGATTCGAACTCACCCCTTCGGATCGCCCTCGCCAGTATGGCGAAAAAAAAGGCCCGGCTGAGGCAAGCCTCGAACCGAGCCCTTCCGGGGGCGAAATTGAGTCGCGGTCGAATCCAGACAAGCCCGACCGACGACAAGAGAATGCTAGCATGCATTGGTTCATTGGCAACGTATCGCTTCTTGTAAACCGGAATTTTAGGCCCTGCGACCTCTCCGGAGGCTTTTTCGGCCGACATCAAACCACCCATCTTCACACCCCGCCGTGTTCCGGACCGGTTCGGATCTCGAGCGAAGGCGGCGACCTGGCCCCGGTTCGGCCGGACCCGAACGCCGACACCGGAGTCGATCTCAATCGTGGTCACCCTCACTCGAACCATTCGATTCTCGCTCACTCGCGAGCTTCCCCCCGCGGAAACGCTGGCCTCGCCGCGTGGCAACACCCACGCGGGATGGCCTTCGATGAACCTGATCGCAGGTGCCTCCTGGGAGGCGACGGTGGAAGTCCGGGGAACCCCGGATCCGCGAACCGGCTATCTGGTGGGGATCGACAAACTCGATGCCGCGGTCCGCACCCGGGCTCTTCCCGTCCTGCTCGAGGCCCATCGCCGACGCGATCTCTCCGCGGTCGAGGTGGCGCGAATCATCCTCGAGAACGCCAGCGGCGACGGCGGTCCGATCTTCGATGCGATCGAGGTCGGCATGGAACGCGACACCCGCTGGCGGTTAGATTCAGGAGACATGTCCATGATTCTCGTCCAACGCCGTTACGAATTCTCCGCCTCCCACCGACTCCATCTCGCCGAGCTGGACGACGATGCGAACACCGCGATGTTCGGGAAGTGCAGCAACCCCAACGGACACGGCCACAACTACGAGGTCGAAGTGCAGGTCGAGACGAAGGGCGATGCCCCAGTCTCCATCCTCACCCTCGACGAGGTGGTCGACGAGGTGGTGATCGATCGCTTCGATCACAAGCATCTGAACCTCGACCTCCCGGACTTCAAGGATCGGGTGCCGAGCGTCGAGAACATCGCCGCCCGCTGCGTGGATCTCCTTCGCGCCCCGATCGCCGCCCTTCCGGGCGAATGTCGACTCCACGGCGTGAAGGTCTGGGAGACCCCGCGCACCGCCTGTACAGTGCTGGCCTGACTCCGTCCCTCCCCTCTGGGAACTCCCATTGAAGATTCGATTCATCGTGCTCGCCCTCGTGCTCGCCACCGCCCTTCCCGCCCTCGCCGCCGNCGCGGAGGACTGGGACGGGCTGAAGGCCGACTACACCCAGCTCCGGACGTACATGTCCTCGAAGCGACGGATCGGTCCATCCGAACGAACCGCTCTCGAAGGACTCCTCGAGCGACTCGACGGGTTCATCGCCGCCAACCCCGACGATCGACGGGCCCTCGCGATGGACATCAGCGTGTCGACCTGGCTCGGGCGGACCGATCGGGTCGAACGTGACTACGAGTTGCTCGCACAGCTCACCGACGCCGACGCCGTCTGGCTGGCCTGGGCGAAGATGCGACTCGCCGAAAACCGCTACGACGACGCGGGTTTCATGGCTCGAAGCCGCCCCTACGATCTCGCGAAGACCCCGGAGATCGCGATCATCGACGCGCGGGCGAGGATGTCGCGGAACGAGTTCCAGGCGGCGATCGACGCGATCGATGCGATCCCCGAAGCAGGCCTTTCCAAGCCGGGCATCCGAGCGAACGCCAACCGATACCGCAAGGAGAGCGAACGCTGGCTGGCCCTCTGGGAGGCGGAAGCAGCCGCTCGAGCCGTTGAAGACGCGGCCGGGACGGCCCCGGTGGTCCAGCTGATCACGAGCCGAGGCCCGGTCACCATCATGCTTTTCGAGGAGCAGGCGCCGAACACCGTCGCCAATTTCATCGAACTCTCCGAGCAGGGTTTCTACAACGGCACCCGCTTCCATCGCGTGGAACCGAACTTCGTGGTCCAGGGCGGGGATCCGAACTCGCGTCCCGGGACGCCGGGGGAACCGGGAACCGGGGGACGAGGGGCGCAGATTCCCGACGAATCCAGCCGCGACGACAAACGCCTCCACTTCGCGGGCGCCGTGGCGATGGCGAAGGCCCCGAACCCGAATCTCCCCGGCGCGTCGATCCCCAACACCTCGAGTTCCCAGTTCTACGTGGTGCTCGAACCGCGGGAGTCGCTGAACAAGGAATACACGGTCTTCGGCCGGGTGATCGACGGCATGGAGGTCCTCCAGCAGATCCGCCGCGACGATGAACTCACCGCCGTCACCACGATCTCCCGCCCCGATCGCGAGTACAAGGCCACCACCTTGCTTCCGCCGGGCATTCCCCCCGCCGGCACCGAGATCGATCTCCCCTAGCCGGCCCCGGGAATCGGGCGTTCGCGACTCCTCCATCCTCCCGATGAAAGGTCACTCATGGCTCGTCTGGTCCGTATCGAAGGAACCGGCCCCATCAAGATCGAACCGCAGGAGAAGCCGGTCTTCGTCTGCGCCTGCGGGCTGTCCGAGAAGTTCCCGTTCTGCGACGGTGCGCACAAGCGATGTCGCGAGGAGGAACCGGAGGCGTTGTATCGATACGACGTCGGCACCGGTGGCGTGGTCCGGATCGAACCATCGGACGACTAGACGCTCAGGTGAGCTCGGCTTCGCCGAGCAGGCTGAATCCCTTGCGAAGCAGGATCTGCCCCGCGAACGTGTGGTCGTCGACCGCGATCGCCATCGCGGGGGGACCGTCGCCGGTCCGATTGATCGGATAGGTGAAGGCGATGTTCACCTCCGCGGCCAGCAGGAAGCGGAGGGCCTCCCGCAGTGATCCGTCGGTGACGAGCTCGAACACCAGGATGTCGAGTTCCGAAAAAGTGAAATCGTTCTGCCGAAGGGCGAACCGGGCGCCGTCGGCGTTGTCGCAGACCAGCCTGACCACCGCATGATCACTGGAATCGAGCACGCAGGTCGCCCGCACGTGCACGTCCGGGGCCGCCTCCAGCATCTCGAGAAGCTCCAGCATCTTCCCGACGCGATTGTCGAGGAACACGCTGAACTGGCGGACGGAGGGTGGTACGTAACCGCGCTCGGTCTCGGGCATCGGGATGGACATGGACGTTCCGTTCGGGTCGTGACGATGCGTCGCGAGGGGTCGCGAAGCGGAATCCGTTGCGGTACGCGTGGCGAGTATACCGCCTCAGCCGCCGGTCGCGGTCGCGCCGCCTCGAACGAACTCGATCGAATCGACGGGGGGCACGAGACCGGCGTCGGTCGCCTCCGCGAAGAGGCGACGAACCGCCTCCAGCCCGCGGGCCCCGGCGTCGACCGTCAGCCGGTTCACGTAGAGCTCGATGAAGCGATCCGCGGTGTCGTGGTCGATGCCACGACCGAACCCCATCGCGTACTCGACTGATCGCGTCCGATGCTCCAGGGCGTGGGCGATGCTGCGTTCGAGCAGGCCCGCGATCTCCTGCAGGGTGCCGGCCCCGTGCGTCTGCTCGAGATCGCGCCGGACCACGTTCAAGCCGAGTGGCAGCGGGCCGTTTGTCCTTCGTCCCCACCACGCCCCGAGATCCTCGAGCAGGTGCAGCCCGTCGTCCGCGAAGGTGAGCTGCCCCTCGTGGATGACCACGCCCGCATCCACCTCGCCGGCGAGGACGCGATCCCCGACCTCTTCGAAAGGCGTCTCGACCTGCTCGTGGTCGACCCCGGCCATCCGCAGACCAAGGGTCAGGGCCGCGGTGGTTCGACGACCGGGCGTCGCGATCCGCGGTCGGCTCGCGGCGAATTCGTCCCAGGACACCGCCGTCGCGGCGACGAGTTTCGGTCCGTAGCCCTCGCCCATCGACGAGCCGCAGGCCGTGATCGCATACCGGTCCGCGACCCGGGGGAACTGGCCGCAGCTCAGCGCGGTGATCTCCAGCAGGTCGTCGCCGGCCTCGGCCCGTCGATTCGCGGCTTCGATGTCGATTTCGACCTGTTCGAAGCGAAACCCCGGCGATGCGATCTCGGGGAGTTCCCCGTCGATGCCGAACAGCGGCCACCACATGAAGGCGTCGTCGGGATCAGGACTGTGACCGAGGCGGAGCACGATGGGTTGGTTCGTCGGCATCGGGGGGGATGCTAGCACCCTCGGGACGCTCGCCGCCGGCCTGCACGCCGTGGGTGGGGATGGATCGAATGAAACGCCGCCCCGTCGCAGGCGACGGAGCGGCGTGATGGATCGAAGATCGCGTCGCGGACGGGGGTTCAGCAGCCCCAGAGCGACAGGAAGATGCCGAGATCGGCACCGTCGGTCGAGCCGTCACCGGAAAGGTCCGCACCGGGCGTGCCCCAGGCCGCGAGAAGGACGCCCAGATCACCGCCGTCGACGCACCCGTCACAGTTGAAGTCGCCGGGCGAGCACGCGGTCTCCAGCGTTCCGACCAGTCCCGTCTGCGAAAGATCGACCTGGGCCTCGATCGTGACGTTGTTGACGCCGATCGGAAGGTCCAGCGGATCCAGTTCGAAGGAGAAGGTCTGCAGCAGCAGGTTGTCCATGAGCAGGTCGTCACCCTTCAAGGGAAGGACGTCGGCGCCGAAACTGTAGAAGTCCGGAACCACGTTCGAGCCCTCGATGTTCACGAGGTCGCCGGTGACGCTGTAATCGAAACTCGAGACGAACGGCGAGTCGGGGAAGAACGCGGAGTTGCCCTTGAACGGCGCCGCGACCCCGCCTTCGTCGAGCCGGATGATGAAGTTGGAGACGGTGATGTNCAGCGTCTGGCAGCCGAAGATCGGGAGGCAGAACAGGTCNTAGCTCACGNTGCCCGTGCCGAGGTTGAANTCCAGTTCCGGAAGCTCCATCGCGAGGAACGGCGGAACCGCCGGATCGAAGTTGGCCGNGGCGAAACCGCTGACCTGCTGGACGGTCGAGTCGACGTCCGAACTGCTGCCGATCGAGGTGTCGATGGTGAGCGTCAGGGTGAGGACCGCGGTCGAACCTTCGATGACCTCGAAGTCCGCAGAGCTCTGGCCGAATGCGACCGAGCCGAGGACCAGCGAAGGCGTGATCAAGGCCGTGACGAGGGATGGATTCATTCTTGGAACTCCGGTACGGAGGGCGGGAGGGAGGTGCGGACAACAAACAACCTAGCCGCTCCTCGACGAAATCCAACGTACGACCCGCCAACTTCGATCCAAAAACCGGGCTCGACTCCCGAAAAACCCCCTCGCGGACCCTCCGAGGAACCCCCAGAGCGAGCGTTCAGAACCGAGGCTCACCACCCGCGACGAACGGATTTCCGGCACGCTCCCGCCCGACCGTGGTCTCGCCACCGTGCCCGGGAAGCACCCTGGTCGCATCCTCCAGTGCGAGGATGCGACGCAACGAACCACGCATCGCCTCAGGGTCGGACGTCGGGAAGTCGATCCGGCCGATCGACCCCTCGAACAGGGTGTCCCCCGCGATCAGGGTCATGGTCGGTTCGTGCAGGAACCCGCAGGATCCCGGACTGTGCCCGGGGAGATGGAGAATCCGCCACGCGGGCCCGAGCGGACAGGGATCGCCCTCTTCGAAGAGGCCGTCGGGCGGGGTCGCGGTGGCCGGCGCACCGAGAAACGCCGAGAGGTTGAGCATCGGTTCCCCGTTCCAGTCCGCCTCCGCGGCGTGGCAGCGGATGGGCATCGGACCGAAGCGGGCCAATGCCTCGTCGATGCCGGCGATGTGATCGTGGTGACAGTGGGTGAGGACGATTCCCGCCGGCGTCCGGCCCGAGGCTTCGACCGCCCGGAGCAAAGGCGACGGATTCTGGCCGCAGTCGACGATCCAGCATCGATCGGCGTCGACATCGTCGGCCACCACGAACCCGTTGGTCTGGTAGTCGCCCAGTGGAATGGTCGCGAGCATGGGATCGGTCGGGGTCTGGTCGGTCATGGACACTACAGTACGGGAAGTCACGAACCGAATCGCCCCCGTCCTCCGAACCGGAGCCCATCGGAATGATCCGCACTCGAATCGATCCCTCCGAGACCACCGACGTCGAGCTCGACGGCGTCAAGGATGTCGCCATGCGGGTGCTCCTCGGCGCCGCGGACGACATGCCGAACTTCTCGATGCGGCACTTCGTCGTCCAACCCGGGGGACACACCCCCAAGCACGCCCACGACTACGAACACCAGGTGATCGTGCTCGCCGGCGACGGTGAGGCCGATCACGGAAACGAGACCGTCCGGTTCCACCCCGGGGACGTCATGTACGTCGAAGCGGATCAGATCCACCAGTTCCGCAACACCGGTTCCGAACCGGTCGAATTCATCTGCCTCGTCCCCCGGATCCGGGGTGGCGGCGGCGCGGTGCCGGGCTCGTGAGGGCATCACCGGATGGGACGATGCGGGCCGGACTCACCTGGTTCGCCGCGGCGATCTTTTTCGCGGTGCTGGCGGGAACCAGCGCCTTCCTGCGGCCCGACGCCGCCTGGTCCGCACCGATGCTCGCCGGCGCCGTCGCCGGCGGCATCGCCTCGTTGCTCGCGATCGGGCTGGCGATGCGCCTCAGGCGGCAAGCCCCCGAGGTCGATGATTCCATCACGGCCATCCTCGGACGGATCGAAGAACACTCGATGCTTTCCGATCAGGCCAAGCGACTGGTCTACCGGGATCGGGAACTCGAACTGCTGCGGATGCTCCTCGAACAGGACATCGCGTCCGGCGACTTCGACGCGGCGATGCGGATGGTCGATGAACTGGGAATCCAGTTCGGTCGGCGGGAGGAGGCCGAAGGGCTCCGAACCCGTATCGACGCCAGCCGCCGCGAGGAGGTCGAACGACGGATCGGCGAAGGGACGCGTCACATCGCCCGACTGCTGGCCGCCGGCGACTGGAACGCCGCCGCCGGGGTCCGGCATCGACTCGAACGGCTCTTTCCGGACACCCCCTCGATCGCGGGCCTTTCCGAGCAGATTCTCGCGGCGAGGCTCCGTCATGCGGCCGAGATCGAGACCCGGATGCGCGAGGCGCATGCGACCGGGCGGGTCGACGAGGCGATGACGCTGCTTCGAGATCTCGATTCGCACCTGGTGGGGCGCGAGAGCACCCGGGTGCTGGACGTCGCCCAGCCGATCGTGGCCGCCCACCGGGAGCGGTGCGGCGTTCGATTTCGTGATGCCATCAACGCACGCGAATGGAACACCGCGGTCGAACTGGGGGAACGCCTGGTGGAGGAGTATCCGAACACCCGGATGGCGGAAGAGGCGACCGAACTTCTCGCCGGACTCCGGAATCGGGCCGGACTCGCGCCGGATCGTTCCTGATCTCCCCGGGAGAAGACGGAACGGACGTATACTCCACCCCGTGCCCTCCCGCTGCCGCGATCAATGCCGACCACCCCTCGCCGCCCGGATCCGCCCGGCGGTGGCCATGCTCTGGCTCGCGACCGGTTTCCTCGGCTGCGACGCGCTGAACGAGGACATCAACGACTTCACCGAGAAGTTCACCCCACCGAGCCCCTTCCAGGCGGCGGTATGGGCGTCGGACTTCAATGATCCGGGTCTGCAGCGAAAAGGCGTGATCCTCCTTTCGAATGCGACCTTCGGCGGCGACCGGACCTACGTCGACCTCTACCGGGTCCTCGCGACCGAGAGTCCTGATCCCCTCGTCCGTTCCTCGGGCATCCGCGCCCTGGGCCGCTGGGGCGCGCCGACGGATGCGGTCGCGATCTCGGATCAACTCGACAACGACTACCGCCAGGTCCGGCTCGAGGCCGCGATCGCCCTCCAGCGGATCCACGAGCCCTCCATCGAGGATCGGATCTGGCGCCGGCTCATCGACGAGGACGAGGACGAGGCGATCCGGATCGAACTCGCGATCGCGCTCGGGCAGTATCCGACCGACTCCGCGTTCCAGGCCCTGGCCCTCGCCCTCGAGGATCGGAGCCTCGCCCTCAACCTCGCCGCGGCCGACAGCCTTCGGATCCTGACCGGGCGGGACTTCGGCGTCGACGCCCCCGCGTGGCTGTCCTGGTACGACTCGACCGACGCCGCCTTCGCCGACGTCGAGCCTTTCCTCTATCCGACCTTCCAGCGGCCGATCTCCTTCTTCGAGAAGCTTGCATTCTGGGCGCCGGTCGAATTCGAGAAGCCGGCCGTGCCCCGCGGGCTCGATGACTCCAGCGAGGACACCTACGAGGATGGCGAGGCGAGCGAGGCCGGCTCGAAGAATGACTCCGCGAAGACGAAGGCCGACCCCACTCGGACCTACGAGAACGTCGGCGAAGGTCCTTGACCGAACGCCACGACCACCACCACGAATCCACCGACGACTCGGCGCCCCGGCGTCGCGTCGTCGGTGATGCCGGACTTTCGCCCGACGATCCGGTGAACCCGATCCTGACCATGCAGGAGGAGGAGGCGGACGGGATCGAGGAAGGCGTCATCCGGTCGGGTCGACTCGCGGGCCGCTCCATGTGGTCGGCGATCGGAATCCTCGCGATCCCGGTGCTCTTGCAGCAGACCCTGACCGCCCTGGTCGGACTGGTGGACAAGATGCTCGCCGGCGGGCTGCCCGAAGCGATCGTGGTCGCCGCGATGGACGGCGTCGGCATCGGTTCGTTCGTCGGCTGGTTCGTGTCGATCGCCCTCGGGGGCGTGGGTCTCGGCGGCCAGGCGCTGATCGCCCGCGCGATGGGCGCCGGCGACGGCGCCCTGGCATCTCGGGGACTCGGCACCACGATCATCCTCGGCGTGATGTGGTCGACGCTGGTCGGCGTGGTGATGTGGTTCGGCGTGGCGCCGCTGGCCGCGCTCACCGACCTCACGCCGGAGGCGAGCCGCCACGCCGTCGACTACGTCCGGACCATGTCGCTCGGCATGCCCCTCTGCGGGGTGATGATGGTGGGGTCGATGTGCCTGTTCGGGGCCGGCGAGACCCTCAAGCCCAGTCTGATCGCCGCCGCGGTGAACGTGGTGAACGTCATCTCGTCGTGGCTGCTTTCGGGGGTCGCCCTCGAAATCGGGGGCCTGCAGCTCCCCAACCCCGGCGGCGTGGATCCGCTCGAATGGGGCGTCACCGGCATCGCGGCCGGAACCGCGACGAGCTGGGCGGTCGGCGGGAGCATCACCCTCGCGGTGCTCTTCCGAGGCGTGAAGGACCTGCGGCTCGAACTTCCCCGGTTGCGCCCGGAACGGTCGATCATGATGCGGGTGGTGAAGGTCGGCATCCCGACCTTCTTCGAAGGCATCGCGATGTGGGCGGTCAGCCTCATCGTGGTCGGATTCATCGGTCGCATCGCGGTCCGGGCCGCGGCGTCCGGCGACGCCGCCGACGCGGGCGGACTCGTCGGCGCCCACATCATCACCGTCCAGTGGGAGGCCTTCAGCTTCCTGCCCGGCTTCGCGATGGGGACCGCGGCCGGCGCGCTCGCCGGTCAGTATCTCGGCGCCGGGAATCCCGCCATGGCCCGGCGGGCCCTGATCGCCTGCACGGTGATCGGCGTGATCATGATGTCGGCGATGGGCGTGATCTTCATGCTGTTCGGTCGAACCCTCACCTCCATCATCAGCGACCAGCCGATCCATCTCGCCGAGGTGCCCCGCCTGCTCTTCATCTGCGGCACCACCCAGGCCTTCTTCGCGCTGACCATGGTGCTTCGCCAGGGGCTTCGCGGCGTGGGCGACACGCGGTGGACGCTGCTGATAACCACCTCTTCAAGCTACGGAATCCGGCTTCCCGCCTGCTGGCTCCTGGGTATCCACTTCGAACTCGGGCTGGCGGGAATCTGGATGGGGTTGATGGGCGAAATCGTAATTCGAGGAATGCTGTTTCTGTTCCGCTTCCTCCACGGAGGATGGACGAAGATCGAGGTCTGAGCGGCCTGTTCGGGCCCCCNGGGGCACCCATGGCCGGGATCCTCGCTAGCATCGATCGGACACCCACCGGCCCCATCGCCGCGTCGCCCGCAGGAATTCGCCGATGATCATGCCCGAACGAGAAAGCTCGAAAGCACCGACCATCGATCCGAGCGCCGATCCCCTCGACCCGGGGTTCCAGGACGCACTGGTCGCCGGCGAAGCCCGACTGTCGCCCGAACAGGCCCTCGACGCCTGGCACCGAATGCCCATCGCCGATCTCGGCCGGTTGGCCGACCGAAGGTGCCGAGCGATCCACGGCGACTCGATCCGGACCTACGTGATCGATCGGAACATCAACTACACGAATGTCTGCACCGCGAAGTGCACGTTCTGCGCCTTTCGAAGAGACCAGGACGCGCAGGACGCCTANACCCTCGAATACGACGAACTGCTTCAGAAGATCCGCGAAGTGGTCGCGATCGGCGGCACCCAGATCCTGATGCAGGGCGGGATGAATCCCGAACTTCCCCTCGACTGGTACGTCGAACTGCTGCGCAGCATCAAGGCGGAGTTCCCCGACCTCCATGTCCACGCCTTCAGTCCGCCGGAGTTCATCGAGTTCGTGAACTTCTTCGACCCCGAGGGCGACACCCTCGCCGACAAACTCCGCACGGTGCTCAGGCCGCTGGTCGAGGCGGGCCTCGACTCGATTCCGGGCGGCGGCGGCGAGATCTTCGCGGATGCCGTTCGCCGAAAGATCGGCCTCGGCAAGTGCACTGCCGAAGCGTGGTTGACCGTGATGCGGGTCGCCCACGAATTCGGGCTGAACACCTCCGCCACGATGATGTTCGGACACATCGAGGGCGTCGGGGACCGGATCCACCACCTGGAGCTCGTCCGCCGCTGGCAGGACGATGCGATCAACGACTTCGCCGCGGACGGTGGTGGTCGATACCACGCGTTCATCTCCTGGCCGTTCCAG
>NZFT01000079.1 GCA_002690755.1 Phycisphaerae bacterium | reverse complement strand
CTGCTCGGCGTCATCGACGCGGACGACACGGGTGATCTGGAAGTCTCGCGGGCCGCCGCCGGCGTTCGTCGCGCCCTCGCCGTGACGCTCGCGACCGATGAGATCCGTTCCAGCCGACCGGAAGTCGTCGACGAGGTCCGGACCGGAATCCATCACCTCGCCGGCGTGATCCGCGAGGCGGTGCCGGTGGTGCATCGGGATCTGCTCGATGCGATCGAGCGACACCACGGGAGCAGGCCGACGGGGCTTCCCGCGTTTCTTCGCTACCGGTCGTGGATCGGTGGGGATCGCGACGGAAATCCCAACGTCACCGCGGCGGTCACGGAATCCACGCTTCAAGCGCTGCGGACCGCGGCCATCGAGGGCCATCTCGCCAACCTCAAGATCCTCCATCGGGACCTGAGCGTCTCCGATCGTCGCGTGCCGATCGCGGCGGAACTGCGGGACGTGATCGGTCGTGACACCGGCCGGCACGGCGAGACCGAGGCCGATGCCGCCTACCTCGAGCACGAACCGTTCCGGCGTCGACTCCGGCAGATCGAACGTCGGCTTCGCGCCGCGATGTCGGAACCGGACGAGGCCTACGCCGCTCGGGATCTTCTCGAAGACCTCGAGATCCTGCACCGGGCGCTGCACGAGGCGGGCCTCGCGGAGGTGGCCGACGGCGGCACGCTCGCGGACGCCCTCGTTCAGGCCCGGACCTTCGGATTCCATCTTGCGGGACTCGATCTGCGGCAGCACAGCCGGATCCATGAAGGCGCCGTCGCGGACCTGCTTCGGCTCGCCGGCGTCGAGGACGACTACGCATCGCTGGACGAGGAAGGCAAGGCCGCGGTGCTTCGCCGGGAACTCGCGACGAGTCGTCCGCTGCTCGCCCGTGACGCGGCGGTGGCGTCGGCGACCCGGGAGATGCTCGACACCCTCGCGGTGGTGAAGCGGGCCGTCGACCGGGAACCTGCGGCCATCGGCAGCTACATCGTGAGCATGGCCCATGCCGCCAGCGATCTCTACGAGGTGCTGGTGCTGCTTCGCGAGGTCGGTCTCTGGCGTCGTGACGAAGACGGCGTCACCTGTCCCATCGACGTGGCACCGCTCTTCGAGACGGTGGACGACCTCGCGGGCGCCAAGGTCGTGCTGGAGGGGATGTTCGAGGATCCGGCGTACGTCGGTCAGCTCGAGGCGCGGGACCGGTTTCAGGAGATCATGCTCGGGTATTCCGACAGCAACAAGGACGGCGGCTACTGGGCGGCGAACTGGCGACTGCAGGTGGCGCAGGACGAACTCGCCCGGACCTGCCGCGACGCCGGCGTCGAGTTCCGGTTCTTCCACGGCCGGGGCGGCACCGTCGCACGAGGTGGGGGGCGCGCCCATCGCGCGATCCTCTCCAGCCCGGTCGCGAGTCGGAACGGTCGAATCCGCTTCACGGAGCAGGGCGAGGTGATCTCCTTCCGATACGCCATGCCGGCCCTCGCCAACCGGCATCTCGAGCAGATCGCCAACGCGATGCTCCTCGCCTCCTCGGGGTGCGCGGGAACCGCGGACGAGNCGTCGNTCGANGCGGTGGACGCNGCGGANGGCCTGATGNANGAACTCGCGNCCNTCTCCCGGNNGACNTANCGCNNGCTCATCGACGATCCCGGATTCTGGCCNGTCTTCGAGGACCGNTCGCCGGTTCGNTTCATCGGNGANCTNCCGATCGCCTCCCGNCCCGTCTCNCGATCNGGCGGTGGCCTNCANTTCGAGAANCTNCGCGCGATCCCCTGGGTGTTCGCCTGGACCCAGATGCGNTGCAACGTNCCGGGCTGGTACGGNGTCGGNACGGCGTTCGANCGCNTGGTGCTCNGGCGANNNNTCNAANCTGGACGCGTGNCGATCGGCNTACCGNGCGGGGGGGCACTTCCGNGCGTTCATCGACAANGCNCAGCAGGAGATGGCNCGGGCNCGNCTNNTNGTCGGNGGCTGGTATCTNGGNNNCGNGGACGGGCTCCATCCGAAGGATCGCCGNGGANTTCGANCNNGCGGANCGGGCNNTCCTNGAGATCACNGGGCAGGNCGGNCTNCTNGACAACAANCCNGTNATCCGGGAGTCNATCCGGGAANGGAANCCNGACACCGATCTGATCAACGCGNTNCAGGTCGANCTNCTGCGNCGGGTCCGNGNNGNGGCGTTCGACGACGAGGTCGAGATGAAGAACGTCGTCCTGCTCGGCGTCAATGCACTGGCGGCGGCGATGCAGAGCACGGGTTGATCGAGGCTCGAGGCGGCCCGTCGAGGTCCGTCGCACCCCGCTCGAAGCCGGCTTCCCGCGAATCCGCGGTTCACATCTTGACGCGGAGGCATCGGTCCCGGATTCTCGGTGCATGACCATCACCATCCTTTCGATCGCCGCCTCGATGCTCGCCGCCGGCCCGACGCCCGCCGGGAACGAACCCCCGCCGGTGATCGAGATCGGGACGGATCTCCAGCCGATGTTCGACGAGCACCTCGTGGACTCGATGATCGACGTCCGACTCGAACCGGGCCGACCGCGTGATGAAGGCGTGGTGTTCCGATTCGATCGACCCTGGGAGGGGCCGTTCTCCGGGTACGCGACGGTCATCCACGACCGGGGTCGCTTTCTCCTCTACTACCGCGGGCTTCCGGAGGCGGGTGGCGATGGAACCGTGCGGGAGACGACCTGTCTCGCGGTGTCCGCCGATGGACGCCGGTGGTCGAGGCCGGTGCTCGGCCTGCACGAGATCGACGGGACCGATGCGAACAACGTGATCCTCGCCGATGCGGCCCCCGTGACCCACAATTTCAGTCCGTTCCTCGACACCCGACCCGGCGTGGACCCCGACCGGCGATTCAAGGCCCTCGGCGGCAGTGAACGATCGGGGCTCCTCGCCTACGCCTCGCCCGACGGCGTCCACTGGTCGCGGATCCGCGAAGCGCCGGTGCTCGTCGACGGCATGTTCGACTCCCAGAACGTCGCCTTCTGGTCGGAGGCGGAACAGTGCTACTGCTGCTACTTCCGCACGTGGTCGGAAGGCGGCTACCGCGGATTCCGCACCGTCAGCCGTTCGACCTCGCCCGATTTCCTCGACTGGTCCGAATCCGTGCCGATGCGTTTCGGCGAGGGTCCGTTGGAGCATCTCTACACCAACCAGACGCATCCGTACTACCGATCCCCCGGCATCTACGTCGGCATCGCGGCCCGCTTCATGCCCGGCCGACAGGTGGTGGACGACGCGGCGGCGGCGTCACTCGGCGTGGATCCGAAGTACTACCGGGACTGTTCCGACGCGGTGCTGCTCACGTCCCGCGGGGGCGATCGCTACGACCGTTCGTTCCGGGAAGCCGTCATCCGCCCGGGAATCGGACTGGAGAACTGGGTCTCGCGTTCGAACTACCCGGCCTTGAACGTGGTGCCGTCCGGCCCGGAGGAGATGTCCGTCTACGTCAACCAGAACTACGCCCAGCCGACCGCGGAGCTTCGGCGCTACTCGATGCGGGTCGACGGACTGGCGTCGATGCGGGCCGATGCCGCGGGTGGCGGGTGGACGACCCGGCCCCTGATGTTCGCCGGCGACCGCCTGGAATTGAACTTCGCCACGTCCGCCGCGGGCGGAATCCGAGTGACGCTGCTCGACGTCGACGGCTCGCCGATCCCCGGATACGGCGACGACGACGCGATCGAGCAGATCGGCAACGAGATCGATCGAACCGTGATGTGGAGGAAGGGTCCGGACGTGGGGGATCTGGCCGGGCATCCGGTGCGGATCCGTTTCGAGATGCAGGATGCGGATCTCTTCGCGTTCCGTTTTCGAAACGCCGCGTCGTCGATGGACGCCGTCGTCCCGGTCGGGCCGGCGTCCGTCGAACTTCGATCGGTGGAGCGGATCTGGGAGAAGGGTCCCCACAACGCCTTCACCGACCTGCTCGAGGTCGACGGACGTCTCTTCTGCGCGTTTCGCGAAGGCGATTCCCACGTGGGCGGCTCCAACGGTCGGATCCGCGTGATCATGCTCGAACCCGGTGACCCGCCGGTGTGGCGATCGGTCGTCCTCCTCGAGGAGCCGGGCGTGGATCTTCGCGATCCGAAACTCTCCCTCGCCCCCGATGGCCGCATCATGGTCGGATTCGGTGGCTCGATCTACGAGGGGGCCACGCTTCGAAGCTGTCGCTCCCGCGTCGCGTTCCTCGACCGGCAGGGGGGTCGGTCGGGGCCCGTTCGGGAGATGATCGTCGACGATCGGATCCGAACCGACCACGACTGGCTCTGGCGGACCACCTGGCACGAGGGCGTCGGATACGGGGTCGTGTACCAGGCGTCGCCGGACGCGTCCGGGATCCACCTCGTCAGCACGGTCGACGGCGTGAACTGGGACCGGCGGGCATCGCTTCCGGTGTCCGGGACGCCGAACGAGGCCACGATCCGGTTCGCGTCGGACGGTTCGATGCGGGCGTTGATCCGGCGGGAAGGCGGTGACGGCCGGGCCTGGTTCGGCGCGGCGGCGCCGCCGTTCGATCGTTGGTCGTTCACGCCGTTGCCGGAGTCGCTCGGCGGTCCGGACTTCATCGGGCTCGGCGAGGATCGCTGGCTGGTCGGTGGCCGGCGGCGTGGCGTCGACGGCCCGAGCACCGTCCTCGGAATCTGGGATGAAAGCGCGGACGGTGGCTGGACCTACGTCGCGGTGCTTCCATCCGGAGGCGACACCAGCTATCCGGGTTTCGTCCGGATCGATGACGAGATCCTCGTCTCGTACTACTCGTCGCACGAGGGGAGGACGGCGATCCACCTCGCCCGGCTGGGACTCGAACCCGCCTCGTCGGCCCCGTGATTCAGGCGGGACGCTCGCTCGGCGGCGAGACCGGATCGATCCACGGGTGGAGCCCTTCGACGAGTCGATCCGCGGACGGGGGCCCCATGGTCCCGGGCTCGTAGGTTTCGACGGGTCCGGGGTGCTCGACGATCGGGGCGAGGGCCGTCCAGGTCCCCTCGATGATGGGTTGCGTCGCGAAGCGGGTCGGATTCCCGTCGAGGGCGTCACCCAGCAGCTGCTCGTAGGGAAGCTTTTCGGTCTCCAGCGCGGTCTTGAAGTCGACGTCCATGATCACGTCGGTGGATTCCATGATCGCGGATTGCGTCGGATCGAGGGCCTGGACCCTGGTCTGCACGCCGTCGTTGTGACCGAGCCGGATCCGGATCCAGTTCGGTTCGGGAGCGTCACCGCCATGTCGGTCCTTGCCGAAGAGATCCAGCGGCGGCTGCTTGAGCACGATCACCGCCTCGGTGCCGGTCCGGGCGAGCGCCTTGCCGGCCCGAATCACGATGGGCACGCCGGCCCACCGCCAGGAGTCGATGTGCACCCGCAACGCGACGAAGGTCTCGGTGTCGGAGTCCTTCGCGACGCCGTCGACGTCGAGGTAGCCCGCGTACTGCCCGCGAACGACGTCGGCCGCGTCGATCGGACGCATGGCATTGAACACGTCGAGCTGGGCCGCATGGATGTGGGTCGGATCGACCGAACTCGGCGGCTCCATCGCGAGCAGGCCGACGACCTGCATGATGTGGTTCTGGATCACGTCCTTGAGGGCCCCGACCCGGTCGTAGAACGAACCGCGATCGGCGACGTCGAACGACTCCGCCATGGTGATCTGGATGCATTCGATGTGATCTCGGTTCCAGATCGGTTCGAAGAGCCGGTTGGCGAACCGCCAGACCATGATGTTCTGCACCGCGTTCTTGCCGAGGTAGTGGTCGATTCGGTAGAGCTGGTCGTCGGTCAGCATCGACGAGAGGGCTCCGTAGAGCGCGACGGCGGAATCGTAGTCGTGACCGAAGGGCTTCTCGACCACGACCCGGACGTTCGGATCACCGAGGAGTCCGGCGTCATGGAGACCGCGAACGGTCTTCTCGAAGAGGCCGGGCGGGATCTCGAGGTAGTAGAGCGGTCGAACCGCGTCACCGAGGGCCTTCTTCACCGCCGCATAGGTCTCGGGCCTGGTGTAGTCACCCTGCACGAAGGTCATTCGGGCCGCCATCGCCGACCAGACCGCATCATCGATCTCATCGCCCGCCGCCTCGATGTCCGCGCGGGCATTGGAGCGGAACGTCTCGTCGGTCCAGTCGCTGAACGCCACGCCGACGATCGGCATGTCGAGGAGCCCGCGGGCGGCGAGGCGGTAGAGCGAGACGAAGGTCATCTTCCGGGCGAGGTCGCCGGAGGCGCCGAAAAGCACGAGCGCGTCGGAACGTGAATCGGACATGGGATCTTCCGAGGGGGTCTTGTCGGGCGGAGTGGTCCTGCGTGAACGTCGGACGGTACCCTGAACCGGGACAGACGGCCGGAAAGCCACCGGATCCGGTGAGTGGTGGAAGCAGCAGGAGGATCGATCGATGCGGCAGATTGGATCAACGGCCCTCGTCCACCGACCAGGACTTGCGCTGTTCGCATTGCTGCTGGCCGGTTCGGCGAGCATGGAATCGGCGATCGCGGAGGTCGACGAACGGTTCGAGCGGTGGGACCGGGATGGTGACGGCCACCTCGTCCGCGACGAAGTCCCCGAAGGTCTCCGTGGAAACTTCGATCGGGTGGATGGGAACCGGGACGGCGTCATCGACCTTCAGGAACATCTGGCGGCGGTGGGGCGGGGCCGGGTCCCGAATCCACCGATGGCCGAGTCGGTCCGCGTGGTCGATGACGTCGCGTACGGGGGCGATGGAAACCCACGTCGTCGGCTGGCCCTCGCGGTCCCGAGGCGACCGACCATCGAGGGGCCGCTCCCCGTGATCGTCTGCATCCACGGTGGTGGCTGGCAGGGGGGTGATCATCGATCGACGCTCGACCGGTCCATCGGAATCGCAGCCACCGGACGTTACGCGGTCGCGAGCATCGGCTATCGCCTCAGCGGGGAGGCGATCTGGCCGGCGCAGCTGGAGGATTGTCGGGCCGCGTTGCGGTGGATCCACGACCACGCGGGCCGTCTCGGGTTCGATCGAGATCGGATCGCGGTGCTGGGCCGATCCGCGGGCGGGCATCTCGCCGCGATGCTGGCGGTGCGTTCGAAGCCGCCCGTGCGGATCCGCGCCGCCGTCGACTACTACGGCCCGACGGACCTCCTCGCCATGCAGGCGCAGGATCCGGAGGGCGTGATGATCGATCACGATGCCGCGGACTCGCCCGAGTCGCGTCTCATGGGAGGGCCGGTGCAGTCACGGCCCGGCCGGGCGCGGGACGCGAGTCCAATCAACTTCGTCGACGCGGGGGATCCGCCGATCCTCGTGATCCACGGCCGTCGGGATCGCCTGGTTCCATTCCAGCAGTCGATCGAATTCGTGAAGGCGATCCGCGACGCCGGAGGTCCGGTGACGTTCCTGCCGGTGGAGACCGGTGGTCACGGTGGATTCCGCGATCCTTCGATCGACGCCGCGGTTCGAGCGTTTCTGGAGCACCACCTGCACGATGCGGGCGCGCCGCCGCAGGGCGTCGATCCGGCGAAGGCCTCGGGGCCTCAGGAGGCTGGAAGCCCTGGAGGCTTGAAGCCCTGAGCGCCTGCTCGGCCGTGGTCATTCGTCTTCGGTTCGACCGGCCACACGCTGGACTTCGGATATCTACATCAGCGAGGTCAGAATCACGGGCCAGCGGTCCCCGTCGATTCCCGCGATGCTCAACTTGATGGACTGGCTGCCCGAGCCTTGTCCAAGGTGCACGACTCGATCCGGTACTTGAGGCCCGCTGCTTCCAGCGTGGACTTCCAGACCGCGTCCGTGGTCTCGACGCCTCGAACCGTGAGCCGCACGGTCGATCGGTGCTCGCGAGGCATCAGTCGGTTGAAGGCGAGCAGGACGAGCATCAAGACCGCGATCACCGAGGTCCCGACCGTCGCGACATCGAGATTTCCGTTGCCGAGGGCGAGCCCGATCACCACCGAGAAGATGACGAACGCCGCGTCGAGCGGATCCTTGATCGGCGTCCTGAAGCGGACGATCGCAAGGGTGCCGAACAGCGTGAACACCGCCGCGAGGTTCGAGCCGACCGCCATCGTGGACATCGCGATGAGCGGGGCGATCAGCAGCAGCGTCCGCCAGAGCGTGTAGATCGGTCGTTGGCGGTGGGCGAGCAGATGCAGCACCGAGACCACGAATCCGAAGGCGATCGCCAGGCAGAGCGTGGTCAACGGATCCGGGGCCGCCCCGTCCGGCACGGGGCCGTTGAGGATCGCCGCGGTCTCACCGGGGCCGGGACTGGTGGCGCGGAGCAGGGTGGCGAGCAAACCGGGATCGGGCNTCATGGGTTGAATCCGGAACGGAAGATTGAAGGCGGGTTCGTCAGGACCCGAATCTTCGGGCGGGCCGATCGGGCGATGCCGATCCATCTCAACGGGCTAATCATCACTCACGCCGGATCGGCATCGGCTGGATTCCACGGTCTCATTCGCGCTCCTTCGTCGGTTCGGCGGGCTTCAGATCATCGTGGGCGAGGAGGAAGCGACGTCGTTCCGCGGCGGGTGACTTCAGCGACTGATCGTCGCCATATAGAGATCAGAGGAAAGCCGTGCGATCGCCCAGAAACGGATCGCGGACGACATCGGCCTCGATGAGGTCCCGGTAGGCGTCGATCCGCGGTCCCAGCGTCTTCCAGTCGAGCTGCACCTCGGCGACCTCCCGAAGGGTCTCGAGGTGTTCGGCTCGCCACGCGGGGACCGCGAGGATCCGCGCGATCACCGGTCTGGTCTCGACTTCGTCGACGAAGGCGAGCGGGGGCTGGGGCCCGCCACCCCCCTGACCACCTCGGCCCGGCCCACCGCGGCCGCCTCGCTCGCGGCCTCGGCGTTCGCCCCGGCGGGCATCCTGGCCACCACCGGCACCACGATTCCGGCCGCCGCCCCGATCGAATCCGCCAGGTTCTCGCGGCATTCCACCGCGGTCGACGCCCGGGGGCGGACCATCAGGGCCGGCATCCGCGGGAGGACCACCGGGACCACCGCCACCGCCGGGCCCACGGCGACCACCGCCGCGGCGGCCGCCGAAGGTCTCGTTGTTGTCGTAATGCACGAGGTGGAAGATCCCCTCGGGATCCATGTAGACGTAGTAGTCGCTGCCACGGCTGTGATGGCCGTCGGAATCGAGCAGCGCATTGTCGACCGCGAGAAAGCGGATCGCCTCCTTCACGTCCAGATGGTTGGGCAGCGTGTCCTCGAGCGCCTCGTCGGGCGTCTCGCGCAGGACCCGGCACCGTTCGATCAACGCGTCCCAGTCCTCGGGACCGGCCGAGTCGGTCTTCAGCTCGTAACGCCCGGTGTATTCGTCTCGATCGGATCCGTGGTACGCGAGCGGGCCACCGCCGGAGAAGTCCGGCGGGACCTTCCATCGCACGCCCTTCGGGGTGCCGTGGTGATGCTTCGTGAGTCCTTGTTGATCTGCTCGACGTTCGCACACACGCCGAGGTAGATGCCGTTGACGACCACCCGGACGAAATTGGCCTTCGGGGCCGGCACGTATTCGCCGGCGATGTTCGAGAAGAGGACCTCCCGCATCATCGAGGTGTCACCGTTCGCGTTCAGCAGGTTGAGCGTTCGATGACCGTCGATCCGGAGGTCGTCGTCGTAGGCGTCGATCGAGATGCCGAACGACTTCTTGGCCGGCATGTCGAAGGACGGGTTTCCGCGATACGAGACGCCGACCTCGCCGACGACGCGGCCGTCGAGACGCAGCATCGCCGGGACCTCGACGTCGGTCCCGTGGAACGCGACCATCTCCAGGTGCCAGTCGTCTTCTGGAAACTGGAGGAAGATGGTGTGCAGGACGTCCCGGTCGTAGAGTCCAACGCCTTCGAGTCGCGGGGCCGCATCGAGATCGTCGGGATCGATCCGGAGGGCGTTCTCCCGGGTCTCGGGTCGAGGTGCATCGGCGCCACCGCGGTCCCCCGGCGGTCCGCCCCGACGACGGCATTGAGGCTTGGACGAGGCTTCCGCTCTCGCGAGATCCCGCTCCGTCCGGTCGAGCCGGCCGTCTTCGTCCGCATCGAATCGATCGTGAAGGAGGACGTCCTGGAATCGAGGATTCCCACGATCCTGGGCGTGGGCGACCATCGTTATCGAAAGCGTGCCGCAGCAAGGGGCGGCGGCGACGGTGAGCGGCCGGATTCGAGGGTCTGGTGCGAGCATGATGTTTCCCCGGGGCGCAGACCAGTGGCGTTGCGGCATAGTTTGACCGAATCGCGACGGCCGGGACACCGAGGTACCGGAAACTCGGCCAATCGACATGAATCGACATGCATGAACGGATGGGAATCGATGGGAATCGACGAATCGGTCGATGAAGCCCCGGATGCGATCATCCACCTCACCACCGCGATGGTGGTTCCTTCAAAGCCTTCGGGGGCTTCTGCTCGCCATGCTCGTGGCGTGCACCGGCGACCCGCAGACGGCCCGGCGTTTCGATCCGGCCGGGCCACCGCCCGGTCGGGAGATGCGATATGCGGAGGCGGTCGGGGATCTGGCGGCCCGATCCCGTGCCGCGGTGCGGGAACCCGTCGGAACGCTCCTCGTCGGCAGCAGCATCTTCCGGCGCTGGTCCTCCGCCGCCGAGGATCTTCGGGACGGGGGCGTCGTCAATCACGGCTTCGGCGGGTCCTGTCCCTGGGAACTTCTGGCGTATGCGAAGGAACTCGTCATCGATTTTCGTCCCGCGGTGGTGGTGTGTTACTGCGGAAGCAACGACATCAACGCGGGAGCCCCCGCGGCCGCGATCGCGGAACGCGTCGAGATCTTCCTGGAGGCGATCGAGCACGCCCTTCCCGGGGTGGGCGTCGTCTACGTGTCGATCAACCGGGCACCGCAGAAACGCGACCGGTGGGCGATCGTCGACGACGCGAACCACCGGATCGAGTCGGCCTGTCGAAACGCCTCGAATCGGGTGTTCGTGGATGTGAACGAGGGTCTCTTCGATGCCGACGGTTCGCCTCGGAACGATCTGTACCTCGAGGACGGTCTCCACTTCCGGCCCGCGGCCTATCACGAGATCTTCGGGCCGGCGGTGCGAGCCGCCGTCGAATCGGTTCGAGTGACGCCGAGCGATTGAGGTGGAGGGAGAACCTCAGGCCGGGCCGGTGGCCACGTCGGGCTTTCGCATCAGGATCGAATACATGAGTGGAAGGCGGGGATGGCCGTCCGGGAAGCGGTGGACATCGCCGTCGGGCGCCTTCTGGAGCGTGGTGAAGCGAGGGAATACCGTGAAATCGTGCTCGTGAAAGGACTCCAGCGTCAGCCCGGCCCGGGTGAGCGTGGTGATGACGTCGCTCACCGGATGGGTCCAGGTGAAGCAGGTGTTGTGGTGCGTCTCCGCGTCGGGATCGGTGTAGGTCCCCGGGGTCTCGTCCCGGTAGGGGCGTCCTCCGTCGAAGTAGGTCTCGGTGACTTCAAGCCGGTCGCCGTGGAAGACGTCGGTAAAGGGATGGAACTCGGGCATGTAGAAGCGACCTTCCGGTTCGAGGAGGTCCACGATCTGGGCCGCCCACGCCCGGAGGTCGGGCAACCAGCAGATCGCCCCGCGACCGGTGTAGACGATTTCAAACGAACGGTCGAGGGTCGAAGCGGCTTGATGGACGTCGCAGACCTCGAAGCGGGCGTCGAGGTCGGTTCCGGCGGCCAGGTCGCGGGCGACGCGGATCGCGGGTTCGCTGAAGTCGACCCCGGTCACGTCCGCACCCGTCCGAGCCCACGACAGGGTGTCCAATCCGAAGTGGCACTGAAGATGGAGCAACGAACGTCCCGCGACCGGGCCCAGTTCGGCGACCTCGAAGTCGCAGAGCCGACTCGAGCCCTCGAGAAACCCGGGCACGTCGTACAGGTCGCTCCCGACATGGATCGGAACCCGCTCGTCCCACATGGCGCGATTGGCTTGGAGATGGTCAGGATTCATCGGCTTCCAAAGATATCGTTCACGCTCGGAGACGTCGAGACGAGTGGGTGCTGGTTCGCGGCGCGATCGCGCGTCGCCATCGGGTCATCCGCGGTGATGCGTTCGGGCGACGGTGGTGACGCCTCGCGGGGCGTCGACGTCTCCGGTCGATTCGGAAGCATCGGGACCGATCGCCGCGACCGCGCCGCACGCCTGACGCCATGTCAGTATGCTGCGCCCATGCTTGAGGCGTGCCCCGGCCAAGTCCACACCGCCCGACGCCGTCGGTCCCCCGGCGAGTCACGCCAGGAGATTCTCGACCAGGTCGTCGAGCTGCTCTGGGATCGTCCGATCCGGGATCTGTCGATCGCTTCGATCATGGCCGGCACCGGGCTGAGCCGTCCCGCGTTCTACCGGCACTTCAGGAACATTCCCGATCTCATCGAGGAGCTGCTCGTCGATCTGGAGACCACGCTGAACGATGTGGCGATGCCCTGGCTCGTCGCGGACGGTCCGGCGCCGGAGGAGCTTCGGAAATCGCTCGGCGGCATCATCTCGGTCTGTCGTTCGCACGGACCGGTGCTCCGCGCGATCAGCGAGTCGGCACCACACGACGCCCGGCTCGAAGCCGCCTGGTCGAGATTCATGAACGGGTGGGACGTCCCGGTGGCCGATCGCATTCGCGCCGGGCAGTCCGAGGGGCACTCCTTGCCTGCGACGCGGCGAACGTCGCGCGGGCGTTGAATCGCATGGATGCCGCGATCCTCATCGACGCCTTCGGTCGTCGGGATCAGCTCGATCCCGAAGCGGTGCTCGACACCCTCCACCTCGTCTGGTGCACGCTGCTTCATGACGGTGTCGATCCGTGACGTCCGTCTCCTTCTCGTCGACGTCCGTCTCCTTCTCGTCGACGCCCGTCGAGGTCCCTCACACCGCGAACGGTCTCTGGACCTGCAGTCCGCCGGTCCCTCCAAAAGCCCGATTCTTCGATTCGTTTCATCCCTGAAAGGATTTCAGATGCGCTCGTTCTCCACGCTTCTTCCCGCCGTCCTCTTCGGCTTCGGCGTCTCCGTGGCCGCGTCGGCTCAGGAATCGATTCCGCCCGGATTCAACACCCCGATCCCGAAGTCGATCATGACGCCCGACGAGGTCGAGACGTCGATCGGCACGCTCGAGTTCTTCGATGGCATGCCGACGGCGAAGACCGTCGAGACCGTCTACGAGAATCTGGATCGACTCCGAGGCACGGAGGTCTTCCTGAACTTCATTCCCGCAGCCTCGCTGGAAGGCATGCGTCTGGGAATGAAGAAGCTGGATTGCACCGCCCCGAACGAGTGTCTGATGTTCAGCCGGCTCCTCGACTCCACGCCGCTCTTCCTCACCGGCAACACCGACACGGTCTACGCCGCGATCATGCTGGATCTCGAGAAATACGGACCGATCGTGGTGGAGGTGCCGCCCAAGTGCGGGCCCGGCACCGTGAACGATGCGTTCTTCCGCTTCGTGATCGACATGGGCGGTCCCGGGCCCGATCGCGGACAGGGCGGGAAGTACCTGATTCTGGCTCCGGATCAGATGACGGAGCTCGAGGCGCCGATCGGCGGGAAGCTTCTCGAAGTGGACGGGGAGAAGTACTTCGCGGTCCGATCCCCCGGGTACATGAACTGGCTGATCCTTCGCGGGCTCCTGGAGGACGGCAAGCCGGACGCGCCGGTCGCGATGTTCGAGAACGGACTGAAGGCCTATCCGTTCGCGGATCGCGCGGATCCCCCGAAGATGAAGTTCACGGACGCATCGACGCTTGCATTCAACACGATCCACGCGAACAACGCCGATTTCTTCGAGGAGATCGACACCGTAATCCAGCGCGAACCGATCGGGCTCCTCGATCCCGAACTCCGGGGGCTGGCGGCGTCGGTCGGTCTCCAGAAGGGCAAGCCCTTCGAGCCGGACCCGCGGATGAAGGCGATCCTGGAGGATTCGGTGGCGATCGGCAACGCGACGGCGCGAGCGATCTTTCTGCGACCACGTGATCCCGAGGCCTTTCTCTATGCGGATCAGCAGTGGTACACGCCGTTCATCGGTGGTGACTATCGCTGGCTCATCGCGGATGGCGTTGGCGGCCGGAACCTCGACGCGCGGACGCTCTTCTTCTACTGCGCGACCGTGAACACGCCGGCCATGGCCCTCAAGATGCCGGGCGTCGGTTCCCAGTACGCACTGGTGTCGACCGATTCCCAAGGGCGTTTCCTCGACGGTTCGAAGAACTACACCCTCCGCATACCCGGTGACGTGCCGGCGAAGAACTTCTGGTCGTTCGTGATCTACGACCCGCAGACGCGATCGGAACTGCAGAGTGGCCAGCCGTTTCCCAGCAAGAACAGCGTCCGCGACTCGATGACCGAGAACGCCGACGGATCGATCACCCTGCATTTCGGTCCGCAGGCGCCCGAAGGCGATGCCGCCGCCAACTGGATCCAGACCGTGCCCGGCAAGGGCTGGTTCGCCCTGCTCCGGCTCTACGGTCCGCTCGAGCCCTGGTTCGAGAAGACCTGGCGTCCCGGCGACGTCGAACTGGTCGACTGAGCCTCGGATCCGGATGCATTGAAACACCTGCCCGGCGATCCCTCGAGGATCGCCGGGCCTTTCAAATGGCGGCGGATGATGAAAACCCCCCGTCCGGTGTCTCGGACGGGGGGCCTCGATTCATCCGAGTGATCGGGAGAGGATCAGCCGTTGCGTCGACGACGACCGGCGAGGCCTGCGATGGAGAGAAGCGCGATCGCACCCGGGGCCGGGATGGCGCCGACTTCGATCGAGCCATTGACCTGGTCGTTGTAGGCCAGGTCGACGAGCGTGATCGAGTGACTGCCGGAGTTCGCGTCCACGTCGAGCGTGAACTGCATCCAGCCGTAGTTGAAGTCGATTCCGCCGCCGAATCCGAAGCCGACGAAACCGGTTCCGGAGGCGTCGAAGGTGCCTTCGCCGCTCACGTAGTCGTGCATGTTGAGGTTGATGTTCTCGCCGCCGGGGCCGAGCGGGAACATGTTGAGCACCGACGTGATCGTGCCGATGTTGTCACCCGCGGCGAAGTTGCGGGCGGAGCTCTCGTTCGTGATCGGAACGAAGAGGCCTGCGCCTTCGTTGAGGGCGGTCACGAAGCTGTAGTCGAGCGGACCACCCAGCACGATGCCGAACTGCCAGGTGTTGTCGCCGATCGAAACGTCGATCGCCGCGTCACCGGAGGACACGGTGAGGCCGAGATCCCCGCTGTAGACGATGTCGGCGGCGGCGCCGCCGGTGATGGCGAGGATGGAACTCGCAATGACGCACTTCTTCATATCAGTCTCCAAATACAACATGGCCGCCACGACTCGAAAATCGCATCGGCGTTGGAATGAGATGAGATGGCGGAGACCCTTTCCCTCGCCTTCTCGACGGCGTCCAAACTAAACGATCGATCTGGGGTTTCCCATTCGAATCCCGCGCTTTCGATCAGATGTGATCGATCCCTCACCTCGGTGCGGAACGCAGGCGATGAGTCGGTGCGCGTAACCACTCGGAATCGTAGATACTTGCGTCATGGACGCAGGTCATCCGGCATCGCCTCCCATCGGGCCCGATTCGCCACTTCGGTGGTGGCTGTTTCTACTGCCGCTCTTGTTGGTCCTCGCATGCCGACCGCCTTCGGAGGAAGGAAAGACCGGTCCACCACTGATGGTCTTCGCCGCTTCGAGCCTCGGGGAGGTCGTCGAACGGGCGGCACGGCGATTCGAAGCGAGCTCGGGAATCGAGGTCCGCGTCCACGTCGCCGGCTCGTCCACGCTCGCCCGGCAGGTGCTGGCGGGGGCGAACGCCGACGTCTTCATTCCGGCGGATCGGGCATGGGCCGAGGCGATTCTCGACGTCCTCCCGAACGCCTCGAGCGTCGGTGATCTCGCGGGGAACCGCCTGGTGGTGGTGGGCGGGCCCGACGCGGACGGTCCGATCGACCTCGGGGGCCCGATGCCTCCCGCGGACTGGTCGAGATTCGCGATCGCCGACTTCGAGCATGTTCCCGCCGGTCGGTACGCAAGGCGGTCATTGGAATCGATGGGTTGGTGGGCGCCGCTGGAATCCCGTCTCGTTCCGACGAACGACGTTCGAGCCGCGCTTCGACTCGTCGAGCTCGGCGAGGTGGATGCGGGCGTGGTCTACGAGACCGACGTGTCGGCCTCGACGACGGTCGGGATTCTCGCGAAGATCCCCTCCGGTCTCCATGATCCCATTGTCTATCCGGTGGTCCGGCTCGATGATCGTTCCGAGGTCATCGAATTCGTCGAAAGCCTCTGGAGTCCGACGTTTCGTGAACTGCTGCATCGCCGGGGTTTCACGGCCACGCCCGTTCCGAAGGTCGAAGCGCCATGATGCTCACGGCCGAGGAATGGTCGGCGGTCCTGCTCTCGCTCAAGGTGGCGGGGGTCGCGGTCCTGGCGATGCTGCTTCCCGGGATCGCCTGCGGCTGGCTGCTCGCTCGACGCCGATTCCCCGGTCGGTCGCTGCTCGACGCCGCGATTCACCTGCCGCTCGTGCTGCCGCCCGTGGTCGTCGGCTACCTGCTGCTCCTGTCGCTCGGGCGTCGGGGCTGGCTCGGCGGCTGGTTGCACGAACACTTCGGTCTGGACCTCGCGTTCACCTGGAAGGCCGCGGCGATCGCCTCGGCGGTGATGGGATTCCCGCTTCTGGTGCGGGCGGTCAGGCTGGCGATCGAGGCGATCGACCCACGGCTCGAGGCGGCCGCCGCCACGCTCGGTGCGGGGCCCGTCCGCGTCCTCCTCACCATCACCCTCCCGCTCGCACTTCCCGGGATCCTCGCGGGCGCGGTGCTGGCCTTTGCACGGAGCCTTGGTGAATTCGGTGCGACGATCATGGTCGCCGGCAACATCGAAGGTGTGACCCGGACGATTCCGCTCGCGATCTTCAGCGACGTCCAGACCCCCGGCGGCGGCGGGTCGGCGATCCGACTCGTGGTGATCGCGGTCGGCGTCTCGTTCCTCGCGTTGCTGGCATCCGAACTGTTCTCCCGGCGGCTCACGCGACGGTCGGGAGGTGTGTCATGATCGAGGTCGACGTCACGCTCGCACGCCCCGGCTTCCGGCTCGACGTCGCGTTCTCGACCTCGGCGAAGACGCTCGGAATCTTCGGGCCGTCGGGCGGCGGAAAGTCGACGATCCTCGCGATCATCGCGGGCTTGATCCGTCCGGACCGCGGAACGATCAGGATCGACGGTCGCACGCTGTTCGACGCATCGCGGGGAATCGACGTTCGGGTCGACCGCCGCCGCATCGGCATGGTCTTCCAGGACCTCCGGCTCTTTCCACATCTCACGGTTGCGAGAAACCTTCGATACGGCTCCGGAGCGCGGGATGGAGATCCCGACGATCTGATCGGACTGCTCGAACTGGGGCCGCTACTCGATCGGAACGTGGGTGATCTCTCCGGCGGCGAGCGGCAGCGGGTCGCGATCGGACGGGCGCTGCTGCGCCGACCGGACCTCGTGCTCCTCGACGAGCCGACCGCGTCGCTCGATGGAAGGCTGCGGGCGGAGATCCTCGATCATCTCGAACGACTGCAGGATCGGACCGGGCGCCCCATGATCCAGGTCAGCCATCGCCTCGGTGACCTTCTTCAACTCACCGAGGAACTGCTGGTGGTGGATGGCGGAAGGGTGGTCGGTCAGGGGCGGTATCCCGATCTCATGCAGGACGCGACGGTCCTCCCCACGCTTCGCCGGCGCGGTGTGGTCAATCGCCTTCGAGGCCGGACCACCGAGGCGGCGGACGTGATGGTGATCTCGGGCACGGCGATCGAGCTCGTCACCCCGTCGATGGAGCGCGATCCGGAGCGGAACGTCGTGCTCGAGTTCGACCCGGCGGACGTGGCGCTCGCGCGTCATCGAGTGGAGGGCACGAGCATCGGCAATCAGATCGAGGGCACCGTCACCCGCTGGACGGACGACGGGGTCGGGGTGTTCGTGGAAGTCCGTCTCGGGGCGGACGGCCCGACCGTCGCGGCGGAGATCGGTCGCGAGAGTCTCGTCGCGCTCGACATCGAGGCGGGACGCCGGATCGTGTGCCTGCTCAAGCGTCAGGCGATTCGAATTCTCTGAGGCCGGAGGCTCGATCGCCGAGACGGTTCCGGTGGACGCGGAAGCGGGGGCCCTATACTGGGGTGCAATGCAAGGAGACCCCACGTGAAGAACGATCACATCGCCGCGCTCCTCCTGATGGTGACGATCACGGTGATGATCGCACCGTCGTCGTTCGCCCAGGATTTTCCCGACGATCACTTCTTCTCGGGCGCCGACCGGCCCGCGGGTCTGAAGTCGCTCGAAGGCAAGGCGGCGCCGCCCCTCGCCCTCGACGCATGGATCGGCGACGAGACCTCGTTGGAGGATCTTCGGGGCAAGGTGGTGGTCGTCGACTTCTGGGCCACCTGGTGTGGTCCCTGCATGGCGGCGATCCCGAAGAACATCGAACTGGTGAACAAGCACGGCAAGGACGGTCTCGCCTTCATCGGGGTGCACGATTCACGGAACGGCTGGGACACCGCGGACGCCGTGGTGCGTGAGAAGGGGATCAACTATCCGGTCGCCCGGGATGCGGAGGGGGCGAGCGTCAAGGCCTACAACCTCGGGTTCTGGCCGACCTACGTGGTCATCGATCGCCAGGGCGTGGTCCGCGCGGCGGGACTGCTCCCCGACAAGGTCGGATCGGTGGTGGAGAAGCTGCTCGCCGAGCCGGGTGGATCCGGTGGCGGGGCGGTCGGGAAGACGGAGTTCCCGATCGACTGGTACGTCGGGGGTTCGAAGCGACTTCCCGGCCTCGCCCGAACCGAAGGTCGGCCCGCCCCCGAGTTCGAAGCGAAGGAGTGGATCGGCGAGCCTCTGGAATCGGATGGGATGGAAGGCCGCGTCACGGTGCTCCGATTCGTCTCCCCGATCAGTCGGCGGGTTCGATCCGCGATGCCGGAGTGGCGCAGCACGACGGAAAGCCTCGCACCGCAGGGCGTGGTCTTCGTCGGCGTCTGCGACCCTTTCGCCGACTGGAAGCGGATGCGGACGATGCTCGGGGAGGCCGGACCTCCGTTCCCGATCGCCCGTGACCTTCCGCCGGAAGCGGCCGGCGGCCCGCCTCTCGGTCGACTGGCGACGGCCTACGGCATCCGACGATGGCCGACCACCGTCGTCATCGATCGAAACGGCCGGGTTCGCGCCGCCGGGCTCGACGACGCCCGCGTGGCGGAGGTGGTGGGGCGGCTCCTCGCGGAACCCACCGAGGCCTCCACCGAAGATCCCTGACTCGCCACGTCCAATTCACCGGCACGCACTCGAACCAGCAAGGGCCTTTTGACGACATGAACGAATCCAATGCACCGACCGATGCCGGAACCGCCGCGGGCGAGACCTTCGCTCGCACCGTGTCGACGAGCGTCGCTCGAACCGTGGTCGGGCAGGAAGTGGTGGTGGAGCGGATCCTGATCGCGCTGCTCACCGGTGGGCATCTTCTTCTCGAAGGCGTGCCCGGCATCGCGAAGACCCTGCTCGTCCAGGCGGTGGGGCGGGCGATCGATCTCGAATTCAAGCGGATCCAGTTCACGATCGACCTGCTTCCCTCGGACATCGTGGGTTCCGAGATCCTCGACCCGGAATCCGGCCGATTCAGGATTCACAAGGGCCCGGCCTTCACGAACCTGCTGCTCGCGGACGAGATCAATCGAGCGTCGCCGAAGGTGCAGTCGGCGCTGCTGGAAGCGATGCAGGAACGTCGGGTGTCGATCGGGGACACCACCCACGATCTTCCGGCCCCGTTCCTGGTGATCGCGACGCAGAACCCGGTGGAGCAGGCGGGCACCTTCGAACTGCCGGAGGCGCAGCTCGACCGGTTCATGCTCCGGCACCGACTCGACTACCCGACCTTCGATCAGGAAGCGGAGGTGGTGCGACGCGGGCTCCAGCTCAAACTGAAACGACAGGGTGACGGGGCGGTGCCGATGTCCGCGTTCGACGCGATCGACGAGTCCAGCCCGTTCCACATCCGTGATCTCACCCAGGCGATGGAACGGGTCCTCGAGGTCCACGTGAGCGACGTCTTCGTCCGCGACTGCGTCGAACTGGTGACCCTGACCCGCAGCCATCCGGATCTCGAACTCGGATGCTCGCCCCGGGCGGCGATCGCCCTCGTGAACGCGTCCCGGGCCCGCGCGTTCGTCCACGGCCGTGACTACGCGGTTCCCGAGGACTTCCTCGCCCTCGCCGAAGACGTGGTCCTGCACCGCATCCGACTCAACTACGAGGCGCTCGCCGAAGGCCGACGCGGCGAGGACGTGCTCCGCGAGATCCTGGCGAACCTCGCCTGATGTCGATCGGGCTCGACCATCCCGGTCCCACCCTCGGTCCCCCCGAGGAACTCGCCCACGGCGATTTCGAGATGGTGGTGCGTCGACTCGCCGACGATCTCGCGTTCGGCACCGACACCTCGCTGTTCAACGGTTCGGGTCTGGAATACGCCCAGTCCCGTCCCTACGAACCCGGTGATCCCGTGAAGCAGATCGACTGGCGGATGTCGGCCCGGACCAGCCGCACCTACGTCAAGGAGTACGAGGCGCTCAAGCGGGTCGACGTGAACATCGTGGTCGACACGTCCGCCTCGATGGCCGTCGGCTCGTCTTGGATCACCAAGCAGGATCTCGCGATCTGGCTCGCCTCCGCGATCGGGGTCCTCGCCCAGCGACGCCTCAGTCCGTGTTCGGTCATCGGCGGCGGGGACCGGCGGACCCGCGTCGAACCCAGCCTGCTTCGTTCGGATCTCTGGCAGGGGATCGAACCGCTTCGCGCCGGTCGGGTCGACGAGTCGACCCGGATCGGGGAACGGATGCGTGAACTGATGGCGCGGGCCCGGCGGGCGAGCATGATCGTGGTGCTCAGCGATCTTCACGATCTCGACGCGGTCGATGCGATTCGACAGGCGGCTCAGCGACACGACGTGGTGGTGCTTCGTCTTCGGGACCCCGCGGAAAGGGACCGGCTTCGCGCCGGGTTCATCCGCGGCCGCGAGGCGGAGACCGGGCGCAGCTTCGTGGGAAGCGGGCGGACCCGGTGGCGGAACGGCGGCACCGGCGAGGACGCCGAGGACGTCGGTCGGCGACTCGCGCGGGCGGGTGCCGGATTCCTGATGCTGGACGTCGACCGACCGGTGCTGCCACCGCTTCGGCATTTCCTGGCCGCACGGACCGGGACCGGCGGGGGGCGCGCATGAATCGACGTTCCTGCATGCTGCGGTGTCGAGGCGTGATACCGGTGTTGCCGCTCCTCGTGGCGTCGGTCTTCACGACGCCGAACGACGGCGTCGCATCGCCCGCGGTGGACGTTGAGCCCGCGACCCGGGGCATCACCGGTCGGATCGTCGTCGAGAGCGAGCATGGTCACGTGCGGGGGCGTCCGGATCTGGATCTCGACTCGTCGATCCTCGTCCGGGTCGCGGCTCGAGACCGCACCGAGGAAGGACGATCGGTCACCGAACTGGAATTCATCGGCGTGGACGCCGGGGTCTTCGATCTTCGGGAATCCCTCGTCTTCGACGACGGCGGCTCGATCGATCGCTTGCCCCCGTTGACGGTCGAGATCGTCTCGAATCTCGCGATCGACGCGCCGAGCGACGTCTTCCTCGCCGAAGCGCCGCCCGCGAGCATCGTCGGCGGCTACCGGAAGTTGCTCGTCGTCGTCGCGGTGGTCTGGATCCTGGTGCCGGTGGCGGTGGTGATTCGCCGGCGGCTCCGTCGACCACCGCCGCCGCCGGTCGCCCCGACGCCGCCCACGGTGCTCGATCGACTGGAACCCCTCGTCCGTCGCGCCGTCGATCGTGAGCTCACCGTCGACGAACGCGGCCGACTGGAACTGCTTCTTCATGCGTACTGGCGGACGCGACTCGGACTCGCGGATGATCCCGTGGCCGCGGTCCGGGCGATCCGGACCGATCCCGAGGCGGGCCGCCTGCTCCGCCGCGTCGAGTCGTGGCTGCACGCGCCGGGCGGAGGAACGCCGTCGGCCGCGGAACTCGGTGAACTGCTTGCACCGTACCGTGAGTCGATGCCGGAGGCGGCATCATGAGTTTCACCCACCCCGGCGTGCTGCTGCTTCTCGCGGTTCCCGCGATCCTGCTGGTCTGGGCGTGGCAGCGCCGGAACTGGGGGGTCGTGCTTCCCTTCGACCACCAGCATCATGGATCAGGCCGGGTGATCCGCGGGCTGCTCGCCGCGTTCGACTCCCTGCCGGCGATCGCCCTGATCGGTGTCGTCTTCATCCTGGCGGGGCCACAGGTGCTCCGACGTCCCGCCGATCAGCGGGTCCTGACGAACATCCAGTTCTGTTTCGACGTCTCCGGGAGCATGTCGTCGGGACGCCGCTACGAGATGGCGCGGGACGCGGTCGTCGAATTCATCGACGCCCGCGACGGCGACGCGTTCGGACTGACGCTCTTCGGGTCGTATCCGATCCGCTGGGTTCCACTCACCCGTGACCTGAAAGCGATCCGGAACGCGCTGCCGTTCGCCGATCCCCGGCGACAACCGATGCACATGGGCGGCACGCGGATCGGCCGGGCCCTCGAGTTCTGCCTGGGCAATATGGTGGAGGAAGCGGAGGACGGTGACCGCATGGTCATCCTGGTCTCGGACGGGGTGAGCAGCGATCTCTCGGATTCAGGCAGCGCCCTCGCCCTCGCCGACGATCTCAACGCATCGAACATCATGGTCCACCACGTGCACGTCGGAGACGGGTCGGTGCCCGCGGTGGTCCAGGACCTCGCTCGCGAGACCGGTGGTGAGGCGTTCGTCGCGACGGATTCGAAGGGACTGCAGCGGGTCTTCGACCAGATCTCCGGCCTTCGCCCCGATCGATTCGCGCCGGGTGGCACGGTGCCGATGGACTTCTTCGCACCCTTCGCGGTGCTGGGGCTGATCGGCCTCGGCGGGCACCTCGTGGGTCTCTGCTGGGGGAGGTACACGCCATGGTGATCACCCCGCTCGTTGCGCTCTGGATCGCCATAGGGGTCGCCGTCGTGGTCCTGCTCGCGGAGCTCGTGCACCAGCGCCGGATCCGGCGGGTCGCGCACCTCGCCTTCGGCCCCGAGGGTCGGCCCGCGACGTGGACGTCGATCGCGTCGCCGCTCCGGGTGTTCGCCGCGGCCGCCGCGACCTGGGGACTGCTCGTGCTCGCGTCGGCTGACCCTGCGGTGCGGGAGGAGATCCCGACCCGCGAAGCGTCCCGACACCTCCTGATCGCGCTCGACGTGTCTCCTTCGATGCAGCTGGTCGACGCGGGGCCGGATGCGGAGAAGGAGTCTCGGGCGATCCGCGCCGGTCGGATCGTGCAGGGGGTCCTCGATCGGCTCGATGCCTCGACCACCCGCGTGTCGCTGGTCGCCTTCTACACGGATGCCCTTCCGGTGCTGACCGAGACGTTCGACAAGGAGGTGGTGCGGAACGCGCTTGACGGCCTGCCGATGTCGACGGCCTTCGAATCGGGGGCGACGAAGATCACCGAGGGCGTGGCGAAGTCGCTCGAGACCGCGCGGTCCTGGATGCCCGGCACCGCGACGCTGCTGGTGGTCAGTGATGGCGATGAACTCTCCTCGACCGCGATACCGGCGCTGCCGGCGTCGATCGCGGACGTGCTGGTGGTCGGCGTGGGTGATCCACAGCAGACGATGTCCGTGGGCGGACATGCCTCGCGGCAGGACACCGTCTCGCTCAAGCAGCTGTCGGCCCGGCTGGGCGGGGTCTACCACCAGGGGAACACCCGGCATCCACCCAGCGGAATGCTCGAGGACCTGACGATGATCGAACCGAGGCTCTCGGATGCGGACGGACTGCGCGAACTGGCGATCTATGCGTCGGTCGCCGGCGTGGCCGCCCTCGCGCTGCTCGGGCCGCTGCTTTCCATCGCCGGACGGCCGCGTTCCTGGTCCCGGGGATGGCGTGGAACGGAGGAGCTTTCCTGATGCGTCGATCCGAACTGATGAAACGATTCGGATGGTCGGCCTGGGCCCTGGTTCCGGTCGCGCTGCTCGCGTTCCACTTCGGCCCGGGAAAGACCCTCGCGGCCCGGGAGATCGCGGCGACCCGGTTCCGCGAAGCGAGCGAACTGGAGCGACGTGCGATCGACCTGCAGGCGGAGGCGTATCAAGCCCATGTCGACACCATCGAACTTCGTCGGTCGGCGTTCCTCGACGGGGACGTGGTGGACGGTGGGTCGGAAGGCGACGTGGAGACCATCGAGGCCGGGGACCGGGAACGGATCGCGTACGAGGCGGCCGCGACCGCGTGGGCGGCGGTGGCCGATGCGTATGCGCAGGTCGAGGAACGACTCGTCGACGACGATCCCCGCACCATCGACCGAGTCCGTTGGTCCAAGGCACGGGCCCTCGTCCGATCGGGTGCGATCTGGGACGGTGCCGTCGATCTCGAAGCACTGGTGGTGCCGAGGTCGGAGGCGCCGGGCGACGTGGAACTTGCGCGGGCGGCCCGCGAGGAACTCGCGACCGCGCACTACTTCGGCGCTCGCCTGCTTCGCATGGCGGGTGAACCCGCCCGGGTCTGGCGGGCCGAGGCGATCAA
>NZFT01000078.1 GCA_002690755.1 Phycisphaerae bacterium | reverse complement strand
CGGCGATGATGTCCTTGAAAGCAGCGCGACGAAGGGAGTTGAGGCGGCTGATGGGCAGGTCGAGGATCCGTCCGGATCGGACGTCCGCGGCCTCCGCGTACATCATGTCGCCGACGTGGAAGGTGTCGATCTTCTCGCCTCGTTCCCCGGAGAGCGCGGTCGCGTCCTTGAGGTAGGGCTTCTTGTCCACGCCGATCTGGCCGGTGACGATGGCACGCATACTGGAGACTCCGAAAGGGTCAGGAGTTGGAGGGAGCGAAGGGGATGCGGGTGGGACGAAGCCACCGGACTCTGGCGCGGGGTGCTCGCCCGCTCTTTCTTCGTCGGCTGGCGAGCCACCAGTTGGCCAGTGCCGTCAGCGCGATGATTCCGGCGACGATGCCGAAGGTGGCGAACAGGACCTTGGGAAGCGAACTTCCTGCGAGGCCTCGGCCGATGAGGATTCCCGCGCCGACCTGGAGCGGGGTGGTGATCGCACAGCAGATGATCTCGACGATCGTGAAACGTTTCCAGTTCATCCGCATGAGGGCGGCGATGGTGAGCGCGGGTGAACGGGTGCCGGGAATGAACCGGGCGATCACCAGCACGCCGGCCCCCTTTCGATCGAACTGGTGCTTGGCTTCGAGCAGTCGACGTGGATGGACGAATCGTCGGAACCAGCGTCGATGGAGGAGACGGCGTCCGAAGTGCCGGCAGATGGAGAACCAGAGGAAGTCGCCGCCGAGGACCCCGAGGTAGGCGGCGACGAACGTAGACCACATCGGCATCTCGCCCTGGCCGGCGAAGATCCCGGCCGGAATGTTCACGACCTCCTCGCCGATCGGGATCCCCACGCCGGAGGCGAGAAGCAGGCCGATCATGGCAAGCCAGCCGTATTCACCGAGGAACTGGTGGACGAATTCTTCCATGGCCTGCCGGGAGGGTGAACGGAGACCGGGATCGTCGGAGATCCCGGAGTCAAGTCACCAAGTGTATATGCTCGACCCCGATTCCTCCTCCGGTCCTTTCCCGAGAATCCAGATGCAGACGTCATCAGGCAGTATTCGCAGGATTCTCGTCGCGACCGATTCCCTGAAAGGGACCTGCACCGCGATCGAGGCCGCCGCGGCGATCGGCGACGCGATCGCGGCCCGGGTACCCGGCGTCGAGGTCGATCGTTGTCCGCTCGGAGACGGTGGCGAAGGGACGTTGGAGGTGCTGGCCGCGGACCGGCGGCTTCGGCTCGAATCGCGTTCGGTGATCGGGCCGCGGCGGGACCGCCCGAGGATCGACGCTCGATTCGGGATCTCGACGGACCGACGTCTGGCGGTCGTGGAACTCGCGGAGGCGGCGGGCCTGCACCTGCTTGCCGTGAAGGACCGGAATCCTCGCTGGACCGGTACCGGCGGGGTCGGCGAATTGTTGCGGGCGGCCCGGGGGCGGCTCGAATCCGACGTCGGGGCCCGTCCCATACTCATCGTGACCCTCGGCGGCAGCGGAACCGTGGATGGAGGCGTCGGAGCGCTCTCGACGATGGGCGTCGAATTCCGGGACAGGGATGAGCCGCTTGAATCGCCGCTCGTCGGTCACGATCTCGCTCGAATCGAACGCGTCGACATCCCGGCGCGGGTCCGGGCCGAGTGGGCGGGGATCGATCTTCGCGTCGCGACCGATGTCCACAATCCGCTCACGGGGCCGATGGGTGCGGCGAGGGTCTTCGGACCGCAGAAGGGCGCGGACGAATGGACGGTGGACTTCCTCGAAGATGGGCTCGAGTCCTGGATCGAGGTGATGGGCGGATGCGTGGGCATCGATCGAGCGACCGAAGCGGCGTCGTCGCCCGGGGCCGGTGCCGCGGGTGGGATCGGGTTCGCGCTTCAAGCGATGTTCGAGGCGCGGCTCGAGTCCGGTTTCGATCTGGTCGCGGATCGGATCGGTCTCGAGGATCGCGTGCGAGCCGCCGATCTGGTGGTGACCAGCGAGGGACGACTCGATGCCCAGTCGATGATGGGGAAGGCGACCGGCCGGCTGCTCGATCTCTCGACGTTGCACGGAACGCCGGTCGCCGCGATCCCCGGATCGGTCGGTGACCTTCCCGACGAGGTGCGGGCCAGGTTCAGTTGGATTCGTTCCCTCGTCGACACCTGCGGCGCATCGATCTCGACGTCGGATCCATCCGCGGCGATGGCGGCGGCGGTGCGGCTCGAGTTCACCGATCCGACCGAGACGGCCGGCTGAAGATCAGTCCCGACGGACCAGCAGGACGACGACATGCACCTCGATCGCCCGGCCCTCGCCGACCGCGTCGACCTTCTCGTGGGTCTTCCCCTTGACGTTCACGCGGTCGGGATCGATGTCGAGCAGGGTGGCGAGTCGAAGTCGCAGTTCCTGCTTCCGACGCCCGATCTTCGGCCGTTCCAGAATCACGGTCGCGTCGAGGTTGCCGATTTCAAAGCCCGCTTCGTCGACCCGGCGTCGGGCGGCGTCGAGAAAGATCCGGCTGTCGGCGCCATCGTGGGCCGGGTCGGTGTCGGGAAAGCGCTGCCCGATGTCCGCCTCGCCCAGGGCACCGAGCAGAGCGTCCGTGATCGCGTGCAGAAGCGCGTCACCATCGGAGTGGCCGACCGGTCCGCGATCATGCTCGAAGGGGAGGCCTCCGAGCACGAACGGCCTGCCCGAGCCATCCGGAGCGATCGGCTCGAGGCGGTGGAGGTCGTATCCGTGACCGATTCGGAAGGGAGGGGGGGTCTTCGGCATCGTGGCAGACTCTAGCAATGCGACGGTCGGGCCGTCCGGGGATCTCCTCGGGATCAAAGGCCGTGCGGCGTAACCTGCTTTCAGGCTCCGAGAACGCCAGATCGAATCGAATGGACGATCATCTCGATCACTTGGCCGGGTCCCCTCAAGACTCTGCCCCGAGGGGGCCGATGAACTGGGCACGGAGGCGGTCCGTGCGGACCGCGCCGTTTCTGCGCCAGCCCGTGAGACCCGCATGCGTCTTCGAACCCTTTGCTCGATCATGGCCGGATTCGTCGTTCTCTCGATGACGAGTTGCGACTCCTACAGCACGAAGGGTGGCTGGCTTCCGAGCAGCAACTCGACGTTCACCTACATCTCGACGAGCTCGAGTCCCAAGACGGTCCGGATCATCGACACCCGGAACGAGGAAGCGTTCTTCACGCTGCGATTGCCGGTCGGCAAGCAGTTGACGTTCCGGTTCCTCGATGGCAAGGGTGATGATCCCATCTACACGCCCGATCGAATGCAGTGGGAGATCTGGGACGCCCCCAAGAAGAACGGAAAACTCTCGAACCAGCTCACGGTGCCGCCCGCCGCGGCCCGGAGCATCCGGGTCGAGATCCGACCGGTGCCGGAATGGCCCGAGGACGACGAGCGATACCGCCTTCGCGTCGATGTGGAGGAGGATCGACCGGATCACTGGACGCCTCAGGGCGGCCCGATTCCCGACAAGGCGAGCACCTGGCCCAACTGATTCGAATCATCGAACGACCGGAATTCAACGACCGTCCGCCCTCCGGCGGACGGTCGTTCATTTTCGACGGGGCTCGATCTCCGGTCGTTCGTGCGAAACACCCGCCGCGGTTCAGTCGAGTCCGGTGACGAGTTCGCGAAAGCGTTGTCCCCGGGCTTCGAAATCGGTGAACTGATCCCAACTGGCGCAACCCGGACTGAGCAGGATCACGTCGCCTTCGGATGCCGACGCGACGGCGCGAGCGAATGCCTGCGCGAGGGTGCCGCACGCTTCACCGCCGTGTGCGCAGATCGCCGCCTCGGTGGCGCCGATGGCGTAGAGGCCGGCCAGTTCCCTGGTCCGTCGCGCGATGGGGTTGAGATCCGATCCCTTGTCGTAGCCCCCGGCGATCAGGTGTGTCCGGCCAGCGGAAGGCATGGCATCCACGGCGAGACAGGTCGCATCCGGCGTGGTGGACTTGGAGTCGTTGTAGAAACGGATGCCCCGACGCGCGTCGACGAATTCGAGCCGGTGAGGGAGTCCCGGAAAATCACGGAGCGCGGTCGCGCAGGCGCGGGCGGTCGCACCTCGATCCGCGACCTCGCCGTCGAGGAGATCGAGGTGCTCGATGATGGTGGCGATCGCGTTGAAGGCGTTCTCGCGATTATGCGAACCCGGCACCGCGAGTTCGAGCTCGGACCGGAGGTCCGGTCGCCAGGCGGCTTCCGAAGGATCGACGCGACGAGGGGCGGAACAGGCCGGGGAGGGGGTGAAGATCGCCTGCTTGCTCGCCGTGTAGTGGTCGAGCGAGCGATGCCAGTCGAGATGATTCGGCGCGATGTTGGTCACCAGCGCGACGCCCGGCGTGAACCGGTCCCCGGATCCGCCCGCGTCGCCGGCGAGCCAGTGCAGCATGAAACTGGAGAGTTCGAGCACCAGGGTGGAATCGGGTCGCGGTGGCTCATCGAGCAGGGACCCGCCGATGTTGCCGCCGAGTCGGGATCGAAGATCCGGCCGAACCTTCAGCAGGGCGTGCTGGACCATCGCGGCGGTGGTGCTCTTGCCGGCGCTCCCGGTGATGCCGATCACCCGGCGCGCGGAATGGTCACCGATCGCGAGCCGGATCTCGGTCAGGAGCCTCGCGCCACGTGCCCGGGCCTCGATCAGAAACGGGTTGTCCCACGGATGGGGAACGGCGGGATTGACCATGACGAGGTCCGCGGCGCTGAAGTCTTCGATCCGGTGCTCGCCCAGACGGAAGGTCACCCCCGCCTCCTTGAGTCCGGCGATCGAGCGTTCGAGTTCGTCCGGAGGCTGGAGGTCGGTCACCAGCACGTTCGCCCCGAGCCTCCCAAGGTGCCGGGCGACGGCTTCGCCACCACCGAATCGGCCGAGTCCCATCACGACCGCTTTCCGGCCGGCGAGCGGGCCGGGGAAGGGGTGAGGGGCTTCGGTTCCGCAGGCATCGGTCGGTCCGGGCATGGACGGAGCGTAGACGCCGCTAGACTTCGGTGCCATGCCGGACTCGCCGACCAACCCGACGCCCGTGCAACGCCTTCCCACCAGCCAGCTGGCCATCTGGGCGTTCGTGACCTCGCTGCTGCTCTGCTGCCCCCTCACCGGGCTGATCTCGGTGTTCCTCGGTTTCCTCGCCCATCGACGGATCGTCGCCGCCGACGGCCGGCTCGGCGGGCGTCGCCTCGCGCTGGCCGCGATCGCGATCGGGACGTCGGGGACGGTGATCTGGCTCTTCAGCTGGGATGCGTTCGGACGGTGGTACCTCGAATCGATCGAAGATCGGATCGAAGCGACCACCCGGGCCGTCGTCAATGACGCCGCCAGCGGCGATCTGACGGCCGCCGGTCTCGCATTCGATGGAGCGGTCGTCCCGATGCCGGAGGCCTTCACGGCCTTCGGGACGGCGGTGGACGCTCGATATGGATCGCTGCTCGGCGTGTCGGTCGAGAGCCCGCGGATGACGGGCACGACGATGGTCCCCCGAATGGAGACCCGGCTGCTCTTCGAATTCGAACGAGGGGGGCCCCGCTACGGCGCGGCCGCCTACAGCCTCCGGGCCACCATGCTGGGTCAGGACGTGCTGCCCCGTCCGAAGATCCTCTGGATCGAGATCTTCGATCCCACGGACGGTGAACTCCGGCTCGGTGAACCTCCTGAAGTGGAGGGGGAGTTGAATTCGGCGGCGGTGGAGGACGACCCGGACCCCCAGAACATCGAAGCCGAACTCGAACCCGATCAAGACCCCACTCGATAGGATGCGAAATTCACATTGAGGATTTCGGAAGGACGGACGGGGGGTCCGCCGGCCCAAGCCTCCATGGAGCATCACATGCACGCAGATTCCGTCAACTCCAGCGGTCACGACGAAAAGCCCATGAGCGGCATGGCCGTCACCGCCTTCGTCCTCACCCTCATCTTCTGCATTCCTGTGCTGCCGCTGATCGGGCTTCTGCTGGGGCTTGGGGCGCTGGGACGCACCAGCGTTGACGGCCCGATGCGTGGCCGGCCACTTGCGATCACTGCGGTGATCCTCGGTCTGCTCATGACGGTCGGTCAGGTCTATGCAACGGTGCAGATCGTGAAGGTCGCGCAGATCTTCGGGGATTCCATCACCAGCGTGATCACCGGTCCCCAGGAATCGATGCAGGCCGCCTTCGACGGCGATGGTGCCACGGCCACGACCTTCTGGTGGAAGGCGGACGCACCCTCCGAATCCGAGACCGTCGCCTTCGTCACCGCGGCGAAGGCTCGATTCGGAGACTTCAAGAACGCCTTCCCGTCGGATGATGCACAGCCCGGCGCCGGAGCCGGACAGCCGGAGTTCACACTCCCGTTCACCTTCACGTTCTCGAACGGCAAGGTCGACGGCGAGGTCTCCTTCGCAGCCACCAAGGCGGGCGAAATGACCGCCAGCGGGTCGTACATCGGTATCGACAAGATCGTGATCAAGGACCCGGACGGCGCGGATCTCGTCTGGGCTTCCGGCGTCGCGGCGGCTACGGAAGCCACGACCGGCGCTGCAGATCACACCGACGCCGAAGCCGCCACCAAGAAGGAGGAGGCGGCGTCCCCGGCCACCCCATGACCTCGACCGATCCGAGCGCGTCCGATGACGTCATCATCGAGGTCCGTGATCTCAAGAAGGTCTTCGGGACGCAGACGGTCCTCGACGGCTTGACCATGGACATCCACCGTGGCGAGACCCTCGTGGTGATGGGCGGATCAGGCTGCGGAAAGTCGACGTTTCTTCGGATGCTCATCGGTTCGTTTCCTCCCACGGAAGGCACGATCACGATGCTCGGCCATCGCATCGATCAACTGGACGAAGCGGGAATGAATGCGGTCCGAAGCAACTTCGGAATCCTCTTCCAGTCCGGGGCTCTCTTCCAGTCCATGACGCTCGCGGAGAACGTGGCGCTCCCGCTCGAGGAACACACGGATCTCGATCGGAACATCATCGACATCCAGGTGAAGATCAAGCTCGAGCTGGTCGGCCTCCGGGAGCATGCGGACAAGCTCCCCGCGCAGATCTCGGGCGGCATGAAGAAGCGGGCCGGACTTGCTCGAGCGCTGGCCCTCGATCCCAAGATCCTGTTCTACGACGAACCTTCGGCCGGACTCGATCCGGTCACCAGCGCCGAGATCGACCAGCTGATCATCGACCTCACCAAGAAGCTCGGCGTCACGAGCGTGGTGGTGACGCACGAGATGGATTCGGCGTTCACCATCGCGGACCGGATGGTCATGCTGGACAAGGGACGCGTGCTCAAGATCGACACCCGGGACGCCTTCGACGCGATCAGAGCGGTGGCGGACGACGCGACCGAGGGAATGACTCAGGACGATCTGCTCATCCGTCAGTTCCTGCGGGGGGATCCGATCGGACCGATCACCCAGCGTCGGGCGGAGACGAACTACGCCGAGGATCTGCTCAACACCTCGGATCCCCAGATCACCCGCAGTCCGGCGGTGCAGGCGACACGTCGATCCGGTTGAGCCGGTGGATCCTTGGGGCACGTTCGCGACACGAATTCAATCCGCACGAAAACGGACGGCACCCGAAGGTGCCGTCCGTGTCGTTTCGCGCGAATGGTTCGTGGCGTCCGAACCGGGTGCCTGAGCGGCCTCAGCAGGATTCGCCCCAGGCGCCGAGGAGCAGGCCGAGGTCCGCGCCGTTGACCGTGCCGTCCCCGTTGATGTCACCGTCCGCGTCCGTAGTGCCCCAGGCGCCGAGGAGCAGGCCGAGGTCGGCGCCGTCGATCGTCCCGTTGCCATCNAGGTCTTCCGGGCAGGGGATCTCGAACGGATCGCAGTCGATCAGGATCTGAGCATCACCGGTCGCACCGTCCGAACTGCCGAGTCGGATCAGGAGCAGCTGGCCTTCCAGCACCGGCACGGTGATCTGCGAACCAGTACCACAGGCGTCGTCATTGCACGCGTAGCTGGCGGATCCGCTCGTGGGGCACCCGGCGGAGGCGTCGTAGACGCTGATGCGGGTGTCGAAGTCGGAGCCGCAGGTCGCGATGGTGAGCAAACCGGTGCAGGAGGTCTGGTAGAGATACCAGAGGTCGGCATCCACGGTCGGTCCGCTCGACGTGCTGCAGCCGAGAACGTCGTCGATGCCGCTGCTCGTGGCACCGGCGGTGGAGACCTGGGTGATTCCATCGAAAACGGATTCCGCATCGACGCATTCGTCGTTCGGGGGGCCGCCCTGGCCATTGCATTCGATGCGAAGGATGCCGTCCCCGAACGAGCCGTCCGGGCTGCCGACGCGAACGATGAACGTCTGGCCGGCGAGGGCGAAGGTCGAGATGCTCGACCCCGTACCGCAGTCATCGTCGTTGCAGGCGAACGCCGGCGTACCGGAGGTCGGGCAGCCACCCGAGGCGTCATACAGACTGATCCGAGTGTCGAAATCGGTGCCCGCACAGGTGTTCATGGTCAACGGTCCCGTACAGAACGCGGTGAACTCGAACCAGACGTCGTTGGACACGGAGGGGCCACTGGACGTGCTGCATCCGAGGGCGTCGTCGATGCCACTGTCCGTGGCACCGATCGTCGTGAACACGTTGTCTCCGCCGAACACCGGAGTTCGGTCCGCACATTCGTCGTTGGGGACCGAGGAGACCGGATCGTCGCAGATCTGGAAGTCGTCGACATACCAGTCGTCGTTCGACTCATCGACTTCCGTGCGGATTCGGATTCGACCGCCGTCGAAGCGTGCGGCGGGCGGCAGTTCGAACTGATGGAAGTCGAACTCGTTCTGGTCGACGCCGTCGGATTCGTGGATGCCGATCGCGACCCAGTCGCCGTTGCTTCTGAGGTATTCCACGAGCAGTCGCTCGCCCGCCTCGACACCACGATGCTGGGTGTAGTAGGAGAGCGTGGCTTCGGGAACGGCGAGCTGGAGGAAGTTCGTTCGGATCTCGTCGTCCGCGAATTCGGTGGAGCCGGTCGCGTCCAGATTCAGGCTGCGGATCCCCTCGGGTTCGTTGACGGCCGAGGTGGTCACGTTGGTTCCGTTGTTGTGGATCCAGTCGGCATCGCTCGGCGGACTTTCGAAGTCGTCGCTGAAGCAGAGTTCTCTGGGCGGTACGAGGATGATGTCGCAGGGGCGGCTGTTGAGGAAGTTCCCGATGACGTTCTGGGCGTACGGGCCGAACTTGAGATTCGATCCGCTGATTCCGTCGCAGCCTCCGTTCCCGGAGCACATGATGTGGCAGCTGCTGGTGGAGTCGCAGTGGGCGCTGTCCCAGTTGTGCCCCAGCTCGTGTGCGCTGAGCGAGGTTCGGAACGCGAGGTTGTTCGAGTATCGGCTCTCCACGACCGAGAACCGAGAGTCGGTGCAGATCGAGCCCACCCAGGCGAGTCCGATGGTGCCTCCTGGGAAGGAGACGCCACTGAACATCTGGGCGACGTCCTGCATGATCGAGTTTTCGGGTGCGTTCAACCAGTTCGCGCGGAACTGATCGAGACGTCCGTTGATCGACGTGGAGGTGTAGGGGTCGCTGCTGTCCGATCGGATGACGATCGTCGTGATCTCATGGGCGATGCCGAGATCCCGCCGGTAGATGTTGTCGACCTGGTTGATGACCAGTTCGACGTCGTTCACCGTCGCGACGACGGAACTGGAGTTGCGTTGGAAGTACTCGTAGTCACACTCGATTCCGAGCTCGATCAGGTTCAGGTTCTCTCCGGCCACGCCACCGGCGGCGGCACCCGACTCGTCCCAGGGGATCTCGAACTGCGGTCCCATTTCGGGGGGCCCGACGATGCCGTTTCCGCAAATGCCTTCAGCGCTCGAGAGGCTCGAGCGATAGACGATGTGCCGACCGATCGGACCCGGAAGGCCGAAGTCGCCGGCGGGCTGGATCACGATCTCGTCGCCATTCAGATCGACCACCGCGTGGACTCCGCTGTCGAGAAGGCTTGCGGCGACGCCATGCTGGGGAGCGTCTTCGAGGCTGCCGATGTAGGTCCTCGTCGGCGGAACGGGGGTGTCGATCAACACGCCGTTACCGTGGTCGACGAGGACGGAGAACCCAGCCGCTCGGTTGGAGACCCGATCGAGGGTCAGGCCGAACGACTCACCTTCGAATTCAAAGGTCGTGGCGAAGGTGTCCGGAATTTCCATCGGCACCGGAAGATCGACGAGTTCGTAGGCCTCGATGCGGGTTCCGTCGATCACGATCGGGGCCGGCGCGGAGGGGGGCGTGGCCATCGTCGACTTGGTCGTCTGTCGGGCCGCATCCCGCACCACGCTTCTCGGAGGTGCGGTNCTGGACGCCGCAAGCAGCGAAGCGGTCGATCCGGCGGCGATGAGCGTGACAGTCAGCCGGAGGCTGATGAGGTCGATCTTCACAATGGAGGCTCCCTGGATGAGCGAGTCGGGCGGTGACGAAAGGATCGAGGCGGTGATTCCAGACAGAAATATCCGCGATTCAGAGCCCGATACCCGAAGGTAGCTTTCGGCTTCTGGTCAGGCCCGGAAAAGCTGCCGAATATCGAATGAATCTTGAACGAAGCCTGATTCCTTAACTGTCGGTACGTCTGGTGGGACGACTTCGAACGCGGTCTGGTTCGAATAATCTCCGCATTTGAAGGCCGTCCAAAGAAAACCGGGCTCCCCGCATGCGGGGAGCCCGGTCGATTTCCAAGATAAACGGCAGAGTCAACCCCAGGCGGCGAAGAGCAGGCCGGCGTCGGCCGCGTTCACGATGCAGTCGCCATTGAAGTCGGCGAAGCTGCCGCAGCCCGCGCCCCACTGGGTGAAGAAGATACCCACGTCCGAACCGTTGACGATGCCGTCATTGTTCAGGTCGTAGGGGTTCGAGGGGCCGGCGGGGACCGTGAGGCCCGAGGCGTCGATGGTCGAGTTGGACTCGAACGTATCGAGCACGACGTCGCCGCTGGTGGGCTCTGCGTCAGCCGTGAAGCTGAAGTTGTACATCATGCACCAGCGAACGGCGTTCGCATCCTGGTTGTCGGCGAATTCCACACCCGCGAAGGTCAGGTAGCCGCCGTTTTCGGAGACGACCCACGCGTCGTTGGAGTAGGGGTCGCCGGAGTGGTGGATCGGGAACTTGAACTCGGGATCGGTGATCTCGACGCCGGCGGGAAGCGGAATGGAGATTCCATTGATCGCATCCTTGGAGTTCAGGTTGTACACCGCGTAGTTGTAACGATAGGTGCCGTCACCATTGTCAACGACGTCGCTGGCCACGAAGACTCGTCCGTCGTTCGGAATGTCGACGGGCTTGATCACGACCGTGTCGCTGTTGTCTTCCCAGGCGTAGATCGCGGGCTTGCCGAGGTAGGTGGTGCCCTGCGGCGTGAGCCGGTAGCCCGCGCCGGAGAGGCTGCCGACGACCATTCGCTTGTAGGAGGCGTTGTTGAGCGAGTTGCCAGCCTCGTTGTCCTGCGGATGCAGGTACATCGTGTCGCAGTAGTACTGGGCGCCGGGGTTCTGCTGCGGCGAGAGATCAGCCTGGAGAACCTGGACCCGTCGGCCGACCGTGGGCGCCGCGCTGGGAAGGCCCGTGGGCGGATACTGGAACTGACCGGTGGACGGATCACACTGCCAGCGAGGCGCAAGGCCTCCCTGACTTCCGTTGATCGAACTCGAGTACGGGTCGGAGCAGCCGGGGCCCAGCAACTGGGGGCAGCCATTTCCCGCCGGATCGCAGGAGCCGCACTCGTTCTGCTGAAGGGCGCAGAAGCCGTCCTTGCACCAGGAGTAGCCGATCTGTTCGACGCGGCCATCCTTGAAGCGGAACATGTTCATCGGCATGCGGGGATGTCGATTGTTGTTCGCAAACCACTCCAGATCGACATCACCCAGGTTCACGCTGGTCGTGCCGATCGAGTAGGCGGAGGTGCCGTTGATGGTACCCCAGCGGGAGATCGCCGGCATGTTGCAGACCGCGACGTCGGCGCCGATCTGGCCCGCCGTGCCGCCCTTGCCACCGGGGACCGCCTCCGCGGACATCTGACCAAGAAGGGTCGCTGACCCACCGAGCAGAAGTGCTACAAGACTAATTCCGATTTTCACCGTGATCTCCAATCTGATCTTTTGAAACGAGCAGGCGATGACTGATGCGAACCGGAAAGCGTGTCAGCCGATCCGCGTCGAGACGCGAATCGAAAGCCCATATGGCCCGTGCCTCCCGAACCGTGAGGGCTTCGGAGACAAAGGGTGGTGGGACGCCAACCAGTCCGGGCGATTCCCAGATGGAACCGACCGGCTCCAAACTGTACCCCTCAGAATCTCTTCAGGTCGGAAAAAGAACGCAGATCTGGTGAAGCGGCCCGCAAGCGGGTGCCTGGAGGCAAAAAAGAACCCCGCCCTGCAGATGCAAGGCGGGGTCGAATTCAAGCGTGGGCTTGGATCGAAATGGATTCGATCAGCCGTTGCGTCGGCGACGACCGGTGAGACCGGCGAGGCCGAGCAGCGCCATCGCACCCGGGGCGGGGATGTTGACGATGAAGCCGGCCTGGTTGCCCGGGGTACCGAGACCCTGGTTCCAGGTCGCGAAGAGCTCGGAACCGGACAGGTCGAAGTCGCCATCGTAGGCGAAGCGACCGATAAGGACGCCCATTCCGATGGTGCCGGGGAGCATGCCGACCTGGCCATTGAGGCTCGGGGGGCTGCCGTTGTACCAACCGGCGAGGTCACCGGGGAAGGCGGCACCGTTGCCACCGAAGTTCGGGTCGAGACCCGTACCGGCGCCCGCACCGGGAGCCTGCTCGGGGAGGAGCGTGTCCTGGGTGAAGCCACCGATGGTGACGAAGGAGTCGGCGAGACGAAGCGCCGCGGTGTCGAAGATGCCGCCCAGGTTGTTGGGGGTCCAGCCGGTGCCGGTGGCACTCTGGAAGTAGTTGACCTGGCCGGCGGTGGCCATCTGCATGTTGTAGACGTTGAGCACCGTGTCGGCACCGTCGTCGCTCAGCAGGTAGAGATCGGAGACGTTGACGGTGACCGAAGTCCCGCCGAAGTCTTCGGCCGTGGTAGTGTAGTTGTAGGTGACGGCGCCGGTGATGTCGGCGCCCGCGGTGGCGGCGATAGCTGCGGCGGCGATGCCGGTAAGAACAACCTTCTTCATTTCTGGTTCCCTTTTCCCTTAAAGGTCTTGCTGGTTTTCCCGTCCAACAAGACGACCCTTTTCGACCCGGTTCATACCGGTCGAGATGTTGTCCGCCCACCACACTGTGAGTCCGGACGCATAGGAAAGATAGTGTGAGCCCTCGCGGAGTCAAGCAAGGTGGCGATTTTTGTCTCAGTCGGACGGGAATCTTCATGGACCCGATTGAGGGCGATTTCAGCAATTTATTATCAGACGGGCATTGCCTTTCCCGCCTGGTTCGTGGATACCGATCCGCTTGTCCGCCCGGTGGCACCTTCGGGGGTGTAAAGACACCGCCGCGACCCGAGGGTCGCGGCGGTGCGTGTTTCAAGCTTGAACCGAGCAGCCGAAGGGCTGATCAGCCGTTGCGTCGGCGACGACCGGTGAGACCGGCGAGGCCGAGCAGCGCCATCGCACCCGGGGCGGGGATGTTGACGATGAAGC
>NZFT01000132.1 GCA_002690755.1 Phycisphaerae bacterium | reverse complement strand
CATCGCATTCGGCGGCATCGCACTTGGTGGCGGCAAGGTCATCGCGTCCTGCGGCATCGCGCGTAAAGGCGGCAAAGTCGTCGCACCTGGTGGCAGGGGCATCACACAGGGCGGCATCGCACTCGGCGGCAAAAACATCGCCCACGGTGGCAGGGGCGTCGCACGCGGCGGCATCGCACTCGGCGGCAAAAACATCGCCCACGGCGGCAGGGGCATCGCACAGGGCGGCATCGCACTCGGCGGCAAAGACATCGCTCACGGCGGTAGGGGCGTCGCACGCGGCGGCATCGCACTCGGCAGTATCGCATCTGGCGGGAGAAGAAACGTTGCACGTGGCAGACGGGGCGGCGCACCGCAGGGCGCCCCCGTAAAGCGTGTCGCCAGAATCGTTGGCGAGGGGCGCCGCGAATTTGTCGCAAGCAGCTGCTAATGAGAAATTCATCCAATCGCGGAATATAAACCGCGATTCGCGACGAACGATTCCCGATGAACGATTCTCGTCGATCGGGGCGTCGCACTGCTCGGCGACGGCGGTGGCGCCTGCAAGGGGCGCAACGGGCATGGCGTGATCAGGCACGCTCACAGCGGGCGCCACGACGTGCAGCCCGGAAGAAACACGCGCATCCACGGGCGCGGCGAGAAGGCGCGTACAGAGGCGCAAAAAGGGCATCGCGATCTCTTGCGCGAGCACGTTGGAGCCGTTGTTGCCCGGCGACGCTGCCAAGAGCAAAACAAGACCAGGGCGCTCACACAGGCGCTCGGGCGACGGCAAATGATCGGCGGCGGCGGCGACGACGGGCACGCGGCGCGGGGCACGGCGAAAGGGGGCCGTTGTACCATTGAATTTGAAGAGGCACGCGCGCCCATTGAAAGTGGAGCCACGCAACAAGAGCTCGCAAAAGGCCTTGGCGGCGCCAGGCGACATTGACTTCATGATCGCCTGCGCCTCGTTTGCAGTGGCGGCGCGCGAGGATGGAGGAGTGTGGAGCACGTGCCACCCCCTCGAATGAACACTCTCGTGGGAGGAGTAGATGCTCTGCTCCTGGGAGAGGTTGGTCACGACGGACCATAGCGATAAGCGCAACATGTTCTCCTCGAGGCCACAGTCGCAAAGACCTGCGCGCAAACAGAGGAGGGGAGGAGGTTGAGGCAGGGCAGGCCCCTCACGTGCACCATTGAGAGCACGTAGCCCAGGCCATGGAGGCCAGGAAGGAGGCCAGGCACAGGCACACGGGTAGTTGCCTGAGGCGCCTGGGCTCTGCGCAAAGCTGGGGAGCCAGCAGGCGGCGGTTCCATTCGATTCGGAGGTCCATCTCGCAGTACCTGGGAGCACGTGGGTCGGGTAGACCACAGCCGAGCTCGGGACTGCGCTAGGGGGCCGCGCGGGGGCCGCAGGGGCGGCGAACAGCGCGAACAAAGCAAGAAGCATTTGCCAAACGGGCGACGAGGACAATCGCGATTCAACTACGCTAAGTTCCCGCCGCGCGCATTCCCCCCCCTTTTACCTGGGAGGGGCCCCGGGGGAAATAAACCCCCCCGGCACGTCCGACCGGTGTACCCGGTCACCAGCGCCCCCGATGGGGTCACTCGACACCCCCTCTTGCGATGGCAGGGGATGCCACATGCACACGCCAAGAGCACACACACACACACATAGTGGCCCCAGCGGAGGCGAGACGCCCCCTCTCTATCTGGCACCCCATCATGGAGGGTCCTCGCTGAGGAGGCGCACAAGCTGCATCTTATGTGCGGTGGGACCCAAGCCTTTGGTCATGATGTCGGCGACCTGGCCCGCGGCCTCCACGTAAGTAGGAGTGAACATCTCTCGTGCCACTCTGTCTCGCAGCTCAGCTGCTGCGCGCATGATGTGCTTGGTCTTCTTGAACGCCACTGGATCATACGCGAGATCGATGGCAGACTTTGAGTCGAGCAGTAAGGGAGTGGGACCCTTGAGAGGCAAGCCAGCATCCTCCAGTAGGTCACGGAAATAAACCCCCTCGCGGCTGGCCGTGGCGGCAGCAAAGTATTCAGCCTGAGCAGATGAGGAGGAGACGGACTTTTGTCGCCGGGTCCACCATGCCAGCAGCACTCCCATGTAAAAGATCGCTCCGCCCGTGATTGAGTTGTCCGAGGTCCAGGAGGCATCCGAGTATATCTCTAGGGGATGCTCCATACCTGCGACAGGGGCCATACGCAGAACCCANTGGCGCGTCGTCTGGAGGTAGGCGAGGGCNCGCTGCATGGCCTTATAGTGAGAAGGACCCGGATTGCCCACGTACCGGGCAAGGGTGGAGACAGTGTAGCTCAGGTCAGGTCGCGTGCAGGCGGCCAGCCACAGCAGGCTGCCTATGACAGTCATGTACTCCTGGCGCTTGGCCGCGAAGTCAGCATGTGCAGGGGTGCCCACTGTAGGAGAGTCGTCCCCCGTCAGTTCGAGACGGTCATCCATTGGGCTCTCGTACTTTTTAGTAACCTCCGCCCCCGCCATATGATTCTCTAGTAACTGATCGATATACTGTCGTTGCGAGATAGTGATCGCGCGCGCTTCACGATCGCGCGTCACTTGGAGGCGGAGTACCCACTCCAGCTCGCCACGGTCATCGATGGGAAGGCGCTCGGTGAGGTGACGAATGACNTTGTCCCGGATGGCCTCGGACGAGTAGGCCAACACCAGATCATCCACATACACAAGGAGGTAGCAGACCTCACCCGGCTCGCTTCCATCGAGGCGGTAGAGGCAGGTGTCAATAGTCCCCTGTATGCACCCAAGGGCCACCAGCTCTGACGTGAGACGCGTCGACCACTCGCGGGCGGCCTGCTTCAAACCGTACAATGTCTTACGGAGCTTGCAGACCATCTCTTCGCCCTGCGCGTTTCGTGACGACACGTTGGGAGGCATGCGCATGTAGAGGTCCTCCGTCAACGTGGCTTGCAGGAAGGCCTGTCGCACGTCCAGCTGCCATAGGCCGTAGTCGCGCGCTGCCGCTAAGGTGAGGATCATGCGGATCGTCGCGAGCTTGACCACGGTGGCAAACACCTGGTCGAAGTCCACACCGAACTTCTGCGTATTGCCGTCCGCAACGAGACGTGCCTTGAATTTGTCGATGCTGCCGTCTGCGCGCGTCTTGAGGTCGAAGACATAGTGCGAGTTCATTAGATTGGCCGATGGCGGCATCTGCGAGCGCGGTACGAATTGCATGGTATCGTTTGCNAGGATGCCAGCCCACTCACGATCGATGGCTTCGGTCCAGTATGAGGCGCGGACGTCTTGCATGGCCTGCCGGTACCCCTTCGGGATGCGGCAATCCTTGAAGTCGAAGGTCGGCTGTGGAAGAGCTGCGCAAGCCACACAAGTCAGGTAAGAGAAGGCCGGCCGAGCTGCGCTCGCGAGGGCCATGAGGGCAAGTTGGGAAGGTATCGTGCCGTCGCGACTGCCACCCTTTGCAATCGCTCCAAAGCCGTAAGTGAAGGTGCCGTTCCGCTGCGGCGTAGTGCGTTTGGTGCGGCCGTCACGCCCTTCGTGAGCGGCGGCAGCCTTCCAGTAGTCGCCATCGAGCTCGGACTCGTCAGATGCCTGCTCATCATCAGCGGTTGCGACAGCGGCCGTCGGTGGTGATGCCTTGGGGGGCGCCCCAAGGGGCGGCCGATCCTGAGCCAGTGTGGTCGGTCCAGGCAGTAACGTCTGAGCCTCAGCTAAAGGTGAAGGCTCGATGGCAGGTGGAGACGGAAGCAGCTCCGGGGCAGGTCGCTGCGTGGAGTCATCAGGGGCTCTGGGGAGCAGCGGATGATCCCCCTCTGTCGGTGGCACCTGGTTCGTGTCGCTGGTGGGAAGGAGATTGGCAAGCACGGCGTTCCAGTCCGTCCCAGAGTCAGTCTTGGTCCCTGGGAAGGAGTCATCTTTGAACAGGCAGTGGGCAGCAGTGAGCATGCGGTTCCTCCCTGGGATGTAGATCACCGAGGCTGGCGACTCTTCGGAAGGTCCCATGTACAGGCCGAACAGGGCATGATCAGCCGTCAGCTTCTTCAGCCCCTTGGCCTTGGTGCGCTGCTCCTTCGATTGGAAGACTGCGACGGCGCATCCGAACGTGTGAAGATAGGTGAGGTCCGGAGGGCGACCCGTCAGCAGCTCGTAGGGCGACTTCCCTCCTCGGTGCATGGAGGGTAAGCGATTGTAGAGCCAGCAGGCGGTGGCCACCGCCCAAGGATGGAATCGCACCGACAGGCCGGCGGCCGCCAGCAGGACTCTGGCCGTTCCAAAGAGGGTGCCCCAGAGGCGCTCTATGTAGGAGCGCTGCTGTTCGTGGTGGGGCGCCGCCAGGCTCAGGCGGGTGAGAGAGCCGTGCAGGAACTCACGGAAGTGCTGCCCGACGAAGGCGGCACCTTGATCGCTGCGCAGTACGAGGGGCGATCGGTACTGCTGAGAGCCGATCTTGGAACGCACATCCGCAATGAAGAGTGCTAGGGCGGCCGTGGCGGCGGCGGCCGATTGGCCGTGACAGGCGGCCACGCGTGCGTACCCTGTGGAAGCGCATATGGCGCCCAGGTAGTTGTTGTGCTGAGTGACGACTGATTTGATCATCGGGCCGCATCCATCCATGTAGACCGTGTCGCCGGGGCCACCAAGCCTTTCCTGATCACGTGAGTGGGTAAACAGCGGTAGGGCATGCATGCGACCTTGGAGGACAGCTTGGGCGCGTGGCGAGTCCGCGAGTTTGTCCATGCCTGGGACCTGCAAGGGATTGCCGTCCACATCGCAGGGGAAGGCACCAGTGCTGGCTCGAGCAGCCTGTTGCCACTGGCGCTCAAACGGGAATCCCAGCCGGTGCCAGAGAGATTGATAGCGCATGGCGCTCTCGCCGGTGGAGGTCGAGGATGCCATAGCCACGGCGCCTGGTATGGGCTCGATGGTCCTTGCGTGTGGCAGTCTCTTGCCGAGGATGGCCTGCAGAGGGTAACCTTCAGGGGTCGAGTNGAAGCGGACCGTGGCACCGTCAATGGGNAGCAGCAAGCGGTTGTCTCCGTCGAAGCGATGCTGGATGCCAAGGATCTGGTTGGCTACTCGGACCGAGTAGAGGTCGACGTTGGAGTGCTCGGAGATGTAGGTGTCGGGCACCTCGAAGTAGTACCACGTGCCGTTGGTGGCCTGCACGTTGAGGCCGGCTACGCCNATGTGGCTCACCGGGATGGAGCCCGAGACCGTCTCGATCGTGGCGAGGGGGTTCCGTATGGTCACTTGCACGAGGGCGTCGACGTTACAGAAGATGAACTTGAGGGCCATCGAGTCTACGAAGAGTGTAGTAGGGTTGGTCTGGTTCTGCGTGTTGGTGTTGCTGATAACCCTGTCATGGTCAGAGGCGCAGAAGGCGCGTGTGGGCATGGCGCCGCCCCCGTCAGCAATGCAACACGCGGGCGTGTGATCCGGCAACGGGTTGCACGGTTTGGAGCTCAACGGTGAGGACGAAGCGGCAGTCGAGTAAAAGGCGTAGGCCGTCGCCCCCGTTAGCAAGGGTAGCATGCGTCGNCAGCCGTGGAGACCAGCGGCGAGCGTCAGCGTGCCGAGCGCGGAGAGGGCCGCAAGCGGAANCAATGCGGGCACAGAGAGGTCGGAGATCCTCGAGCGGGCTAGCATTGCGTTTGCGGAGGCGTCACAGGTCTCCGTGGCTGGCCAGCAGGCTGCCGCAGGCGGCTGAGCAAGGGTCTCAGGCGAGAGAGGNCGTTCGGCGCAGTAAAGCNGGTCTTCANCGGCGGCAGGCGCGAGCTGTTCGANAGCAGCAGCTGCGTCGAGCGGCTCCATGTCCATCTGCAGCACCGGCTGCTCGGGAAGGAAGGGCGACGGCTGCTCGTCAAGGAAGGGCGATGGCTGGGCCTCAGGGAGGGCGGGGAAGCCATCGACAACGACTAGGTCAAGTCCGAGCTCAGCAGCAAGCTCGGCGACTTGGAGGTAGGGTGAAGGTGGACGAGAGGGCGCCGCTGGCTCAACGCCAGCNAGCAACGTGGCGAAGGNGGCAGAGCTAGCGAGGCGGCGCATCGTGCCGGGGGTGACAGCGCGCGTGGCTGGTCGAGGAGCATGCGGCGCGGACGGTGACGGAGATCGAGAAGGACGGGATGGCGTCACAAACAGCGGGTCCGGCGTGGAAGGGCGCGCTAGGTCGGAGTATGAGGGATAGCTCGGNTCGCCGTCGGATAGCACGAGGTCACTGCTTGAGTCGTCTTGCGCGGGCTCACCGAGGCTGTCATCATCGCGTCCGAGTAGGGTGCCCATGACGGTGCTCGCGAGGCTATCATCATCGTCAGGATTGACGAGTACCGTGTTGTCGACATAGCGTGCGACAGAGCGACTTGCACCGGAGTCAACAATCATGCCAGCCGCGTCTGTCGGGAGCGGAGGCTGCTGGCTGGCAACATCGGCCAAGCTTGCGAGGTTGGAAGCATCGGAGTACTGATCCTCTTGCCACTCTCGGCGGGCTGCAGCGAGATCGCTTTCCTTCGACTTTGGATCCGGATCTGGCGATGAGTTGACCATACAGCGGTCGGCGGCGATGTTGCGGTAGCGAGGGTGCCACTGCCGGCGTTGCATTGGCGGTGCGGCCGGACGATTGGAGCGGAAGAAGGTCCCAAAGGGCGGCATGGCCCGGCGGCCGATCACATAGCCAGTGAGGCCTAAGCACGTGGCAAGGCTTAGCAAAGCAACGGTGAGGATGCCGATGACGAGGGCGACTATCAGAGGGGATGATGGCGACCAGAAGGACATTGGCTCGGCGGTGGCGGTGGAAACGGTAACGTTGACGGGCATGACAAAGACGTGGGCGCCGCTCGTGCCGACGAGGGAGGCGAAGACGGCGACCGGGAGCGTCTGTCTGGCGGCATCTGCAAAGTCGCCTGACGTGACACCGCCGAAATCGCTATCGAAGAGCGAGCGGCGCAGCGGTCGAGTGTTGTTGACGTGCTCGCAGATGCGCACGTAAGACGGTCCATTGGGATGCGGGATGATCACTGGATTGTTGCAGTCCAGGCACTTTGGCGCTCGGCAGGCGTGGCACATCGTCAGGAGAGCATTGCAGCACCATGATCTGTAGTCGGAGATGTTGANGGTAGGGAGCGAGCTAAGCACGCCCGNCNCGCTTGTCGCATAAGGCGCAACTTCGGAGATCACCCACGGGAAGTCCTGCGGGACGGAGGGGTCTTCAAAGGTCATGGGATCGTCGAAGTGGTGATCAGCGAAGGTTGCCAGCTCAGCGTCGACTTGCTCAACGAGGCTGGCTTGCACGTTGCCATCTGGGACAGTGGCGGCGGTAGCGGCGGCGGCGACGTCGGTCNGACCAAAGTGACCGACCGGGAAGATGGGAAGAGGGTCGCCAATCTCCGCATTGAGAACGTCGTGCGCTCCGAGGCGGCGCAACGAGTAGCCGTCGAGCACTGGCTCACTGGTGCTGCGAGCGGGGTATTCGTCGACGGAGGCCGTGAGCTCGTACTGTTGGTCCTCCACGTCGTCGAGTGGCACNANGATGTCCCACGTGCCGAGGCCCAAATCTGAGCACGGCGAGACCGACCGCGACACCGAGCTTGCGTAATCCATGTCGCCTTTTACGCCCGTCGCGTTGGCGTAGCCCAGGTCGAGGCTGGTTTTGTCGCGGCTGACGTGGCAGTCNTTCGTGGGGACGTATACCATCGGCGCCCCCGGCACGAACATTGTCGACAGGAGAGTCGCGCAGACGAGTGATGACGGTAGGTTCGTGCGCGCGCGCTTCGGTCGAGGCGAGGAGTAGGGCGGCTCGTCGTCGTCAGAAGAGAAATCGTCCTCGAGTCCACGCGAGAGGATCTGGANCGCGAGTGGCGAGGAGACGAGCGGCGGCTCCAGCCAGCCATCCGGACGAGAGGCGAGCAGGCGGCGCAGGTGGCGTACGCAGCGTCTGGTATGCATGCCCACAAAGGCCGCCTGGATTGTGGACGCGGCGGAGCAGCGCGCCGTGTAGAAGACCCATGCCTCTCGGGCAAGACGCAGAGCCGCGCGCGCGTGCATTCCACGGACGGCCGCTTGCAGCCTGATGACGAAGGGGAGCCACGATAACAGGCGGTGCGCGAGGAAGGCGTGCCATGCCCTTGCGATGACGATCTGCGAAGCCGCCATGAGCTCGTATCGGGTGCGCACGTGGCGCATGATCGAGTTGGCGTAGGAGTAGGAGTACTGCGCGTCAGAGGGGCCTGCGCGGATCTCGGCGAGCGCCAGAGCGAGTAGGCACATCCTCCAGAAAGTTTGGATCTTGGTGGCCATCGCATCGATGAAGCTCACGCGAAGGATGCACGACCGCCAGGCGTCTGACATCGGGTTGAGCTTGTTGAGNGGAGCTGGCAGCTCGACAAGGCCGAGCTCCTCTCCAACGGCAGCTGCTGACTGGAAGTCGTCGACCCTTTCGGCGTACGTGATGAGGGAGGTAAGGGGCGGCATCGCGTTGTCTTTAATGTCAGCCCAGCCCTTGGGTTTGCAGCCATGATGGTTGGACGCGTGGATGATAGCGTTGCGGACTGGTCGCGAGCTCGTACCGAGGACGGTGATCGCGCGCATGGCACGCGCGTTGGAGATGTCGAGGCGGTGCTGCACGTCGGTCGGCATTTGGATGCGAGCCATCATGCCACGCGCGCCCACGTGCCGGTCACTCAGCTGCATTGCCTGCATCGAGGTGAAGGCATCGGATACGGCCGTCTCGATGGCAGTGCGGTTGCTGTCATCACCATGGGCACAAGCGGGGTCATGCGTCAGAGCCGAGAAGGCGGCTGTTGAAGGTCCAGGCTGGGAGGAGCGGGCGGCAGCCGCGTACGTCGGAGGGCGAGACTGAGATCGCAGTGGTGGAAACTGATCGTGAGCGCGCTCGATGCCTCTCTGCATGCGAGCCGCNAGCGCCTTCCTTCGCTCGTTGCGGCCGGCGTTGCCAGGTGCGGGGCCGGTCCGNCCACCCTCCCTTTTGACCAACGTCTTGAGGCCTACGCTCATCATGTCGTGATTGGGGTGTGATTCGAGGCAGAGTCCGTCAGCGTGGTCACCGCCACAGATGGAGCATCTGACCGTAGGATGAGGGCAATCATCGCGGTGGGTATGTGTTGCTTGGCGGCCATCAGCGCCGGCGAGGCAGCGAATGCAGAACTTTCCGGTGCGCATCAGGGCGGTGCCCGGTTGGGCCGCATGAGCCGATGGTGGCGGGCGCGGCAGGCGTGAGCCCCGTGCTGGCTCGCGGGATGGTTGGCGAGGGCGATCCGAGGGTCGCGCACCACCCGGCCGAGTAGCGTTGGCGCGAGTCGGAGCACTGCGGTTACCGTCGGCAGGAGCAAGCGGGTTGGCTCGGTAGGCTGTTGCTGCAGTCTCGTGTAGCGCCTCAGCAGAATTGTCCTGCCGCACGTGTTGCACGTACAAGTTAAACAGCGCCTCGAGGGTTGCGGGGGCCGGTTGATGCTGCTGCACGAGCTTTCGCACCAGAGAGAAGGCCGCCCCTGAGCAACATGAATGGAAGAATGCGATCAGGGTATCGTCAGCCACGGGAGTGCCGCCAGCGGCGCGCACGTCCGCGTTGGCAAGGCACATGGAGTCATATTGGTACTGTAGGCAGGCAATGGAAGGGCGGGCGCGTGGATCGATATGATTGGTGAGTACCCGCATTGTCGCTGCTGTGGCGTCGTTCGCGTCCACCTGTCCAAACGTACGCTCGAGCCATTGGAGCGCCGCACGGCCCTGGCGTAGGTGGTTGATGTAAAGGGTTGAGCCGATGTGAGGTACCACGGCTCGCGTGAGGACGCCGAAGAGTTGCATCTCCTGCGTATCGAAGGTTGTAATCTCCTTCTGTCGATCGGTCACGTCCTGTTCAGCAAGGGCGGTCAGCTCTGCGTCAGAAGGGCGAGCCGGTTGGGGCGGCGTCGTTGGGGCGCCCGCCCCCGCTGCTCGAGTCGCTGCAGCCGGAGGGACGGCGGCGCGCCGCGCGGCGAGTGCCTGCGCGGTGGTTAACGCTGCAGGCCGTGTGGTCGTACCTTCGAAAATGCCCACGAGGGCGGGAGTCTTGAACATCAGGTAGGAGAGGAGCGCCCATTTCCACGCGTGAAAGTGGGCGCGCACGCCATCAAAGATAGGGATACGAAAGGCATCACGCTCAGTGCTGCTGTCCATTGCCGCAATCATCAGTGGCAGGGCAGACATGAGGGCGATCGACAACAGCGGGCGCACTCTCTCGCTTGACCGTGTCTTGGCGCGGCGGAGGGCGCGTGGCCTTTCGGGAACGGCGTGGCCGTTACGCACGAGCCGCCAGAAGAGGCTGAGGATCGTTAGGGTGCCGAGGGCCAGACAGACACCATTGACCACACCATTCGTGGGTGAAGAACCATCGCACTCGGCGGCATCGCACTTGGTGGCGGCGGAATCATCGCACTCGGCGGCATCGCACGTGGTGGTGGCGGAATCATCGCACTCGGCGGCATCGCACGTGGTGGCGGCGGAATCATCGCATTCGGCGGCATCGCACTTGGTGGCGGCGGAATCATCGCACTCGGCGGCATCGCACGTGGT
>NZFT01000077.1 GCA_002690755.1 Phycisphaerae bacterium | reverse complement strand
GGTCACGGGTCACGGGTCACGGGTCACGGGTCACGGGTCACGGGTCACGGGTCACGGGTCACGGGTCACGGGTCNCGGGTCATCGCGTTCGCCTGAGCGCGGACCGGTATCAGGGTCATGCCGCCGGCGGCTTCGACCCGCAGTTCGTAGGACTCGCCCGGTCGCATCGGCTTGTAGACCGCCTCGCCCTGCGCGACCCGGATCCCCGCGCCGTCGGCGGCCTCCGGATCGGAGGCGAGGGTCCAGAATCGCTTCCAGATCGCCTGTTCGAAGCGAGCTTCGTCGGAACCCGCGTATCCGTCGGGAACGCCCCCCGGCGTGTCGATCGGAATGCCTTCGCGGGGCGGCATCCGATCGGAATAGATCCTGCGGAGCAGGACCAGCGTTCGATCCCGGAAGGGATCGTCCGCGGACGCCACCGATTCCGCGGGGAACCTCGCGGTCCAGGCGTCGACGTAGATCACGTCACCGGGCACGTCCATCTCGCGGCGGGCGATTTCCCGGCCCTCGTCGTCGAGTTCGATGAAAAGGAGGCTCGTCCTCGGGCCTTTTCCGTCCGGATCCTCGGCTCGGTCGACGACCTCCAGCCGGGCGATCCGCCGGTCGCGTCCCAGCCGGGCGATGGCGGCGTCCCGCCGGGCGATTTCGGCCACCATCCGGGTCTCGATCGCCGTGATCTCGGCTCGGAGCCGGCGTTCGCGGTCCGTGGTCCACCAGGTCAATCCGGCGATCAGCATGCCACCCACGACGACCACGATGACGGTGATCCGGACCAGGGCCCCGATCAGGGCCGAGGTGAGGGAATTGGGAGGGGATGACGCCATGACCTTTCTTCTATCGGCCGTAAAGCTCCAGTCACCCGCGAAAAGTGCCGATATCGGACGCATGGAATGGTTGTTTTCCTCGGTGCGTCGGGGGGGCCTCCTCGGCTTCCTGGTGCTGCTCGTGATGTCGTCCGCGCCGACGACCGCTGTCACGTCGCCGATCGACGGCTCGGATCCGCCCGCGGTCACGCGCCGTCTGATCCACCGTTTCGACTTCGAGGACATCCAGAAAGCCGACTGGTCCCACGTCTTCGAGCAGGCGCACGGCCTCCCGCCGCAGGACCGCTTCTTCACCGCGAACGTCGACGACCTCCGTCGATCCGATGGTGACTGGAGTCTTCGGATCGACATCCTTGGCGGTTCGGTCTCCTACCGCACCCGTCCCGAGGTCGTGCTGCCGGCCTCGGTCGATTCACGATTCCACTTCGCCGGTGACGTCCGGACCACCGGACTCGACAACGCCGCGGCCCGCCTCGAAGTCCGCCTCGTCGACGGCGATCTCCTCGATCGATCGCACGAGGCCGGAATGTCGGACGCCGTGGAATCCGCGACGGTCGAGCGGTTCGTCTCCGAACCGGTGCGAACCGCCGGCGACTGGACGAATCTGGTGGTCGACGTCGACACGTCGAGCCCCGAATGCCGCGCGGTGGGCGAGGATCTTCGATTCGTGGTGGCGATGCAGGTCGTCCAGCCTGGATTCGACGAAAAGTCGGCGGGGGGTCGCCCCGCCGGACGGACGCCGCGCATCGAGGACGTGAGCGGCACGGTCTGGTTCGATGGTCTCGCGATCTGGCAGCTTCCCTGGATCGACTTCGGAACCGTCGCCGACGCCGGCATCGTGCGTCTTCCCGCCCCGGTCGATCTTCGAATCGCCATCGACGACCCGATCGATCCGGTTCCCTCGGTGACGCTCGAGATCCACGATCTGGACGACACCCTGGTGGACCGACGTTCGATCCGGGCCCTCTCGAGCGGACGTCCGGTGGTGGCCTCGGTCCGGCCGGATCGGCCGGGATGGTATCGAGCGAAGATCCTGGTCGAGGGTGGCGGCGGGGCGGCGACCGAGCGAACGTTGAATTTTCTCGTACTCCCGGAGAAACGCGAACGTCGACGCAACGGGACACCGCGGCTCGGCTACGCCATGTCCGACTGGCGGGTGGCTGACCTTCCTCGGATCGCCGACGTCCTCGACGAACTGAATCCCGGCATCGTCGAGTTCTCGATCTGGCCGGCCGGCAACGACGGGATCGGCAGCACGGATGCGATCGCATCCCTCAAGTCGACACTCTCGCGGCAGCGGTCGAACTATCGCGAGCCCGTGCTCGCGATCGAGCGGATTCACGGCGGACTCGCGGAGGCGGCGCGGATCGCACCCACCGAGGTTCGCGCCGCGGTGCTCGGCGACGATTCCCTCGTCCGGGATTCACTCGAGTCCTGGTTCGACCGTTTCGGGACGATCGTCGATCGTTGGCGGATCCCCGGAACCGTCCGGTCCGCTGGTGAACCCGTGGCGCTTCGCGAACTCATGCAGGTCCTGATCGCCGACCCCGTGCTTTCGGTCGACCGGACTCCGGGTGGATGGGCGCCGACGTGGGCCGACGAGCCCTACGTGCTTGCGACCGAGGATCTCTCTGCCGCGGCCATGACGGGACTCTTCAGTGATGCCGACGGGGTGTCGGGTTCGATTCGAATCGCGCCGCCACCGGTCGCATGGCGTCCGCGGGACCGCGTCGATGCGATGGCGCGTCGACTCCTGGCCGCATGGCGAGGCGGGGCCGGACAACTGATCCTGCCGTGGAACGCGAACCGCGGGCCCGATCCCGCGATGCTCGCGTGGACCGGCCTCGCACCGGCCATCGCGGGTCGACGGTTCGGTGGCGTGGTTCCGACGAATTCCACGGCGCACTGCTGGATCGCGACCGACGGACGCACTGCGGAATTCGTGGTGTGGTCCGATCGGCTCGACGAGACCGAAGTGGTGCGACTGCCGGTCGGCGTCGATCGCGTCGAACTGGTCGATCTCGGCGGCGTCGTCCGGCCGGTGATGGCGACCGGCGGCATGCTCGACCTCGAAGTCGGATCCACGCCGATCCGGGTGCGAGGTATCTCGCGACTCGCCGCCGATCTCGTGGCTGGTCTCCACTTCGAGCGGTCCGGCGTCGATCTCGCCGCCGGTCCCGGGACCGTCGAACTGATCGTCGAGAATCCTCGGGACGTCGCGATGGAAGGCCGTCTCGCCATCGAGGCGCCGCGTGGTTGGTCGATCGAGCCGCGCGAGCCGAGAATCCGCGCCGCGGCGGGGGAATCCGCCCGGATACCCATCGAGATCCGTTGGGCGACGCCGCCGGTCCCCGGCGAGATCCGAATTCCGGTCCGCTTCGCCATCGAGTCCGAGGAACGAATCGGGGTCGACGTCGACCTGCCGCTGCGGATCAGGAACGACGTGCTGGAGATTCGAACGGACTGGGCGCTGACGACCTCGGCGGTGGATGGACGCCAGGGTGTCGTGGTCAGCGCAGAGGTGATCAACCACGGAGTTCGGCCGCTCGACCTGCAGCTCGAGGCGGTGGCGTGGCATACCGGTCGTGAACGTCGCCCGATCTCCTCGCTTGCGCCCGGTGAGCGCGCGGTCCGTCGATTCCACTTCAAACGAAGTCTCGAACGACTGGCGGGAACGGACATCCGCGTGGTGATCACGGAAATCGGCGGCCCGCTCGGCGTGACCACGCTGATTCCGGTCAGCGGTGGAAGCCGGGTGCTCGACACCGCATTGGTGGGTGAATGATCTTGCCGTCGCCGTCTCAGCACGGATTCGAGGACGCGGAACGCGGCGATGTCGTTTCAGCCGCCCACCCGCAGCACGTCTCGACCGTTCGGGACCCGGCCGGCGATCGACGCCGCGGTGATCGATCGGATCATCCAGCGATCATCCCGTCGTTCCCACTCGAAGATCCAGCGGGAGGGCACGTATCCGAGACTGGACCGGGTGCGGGTGAGGCAGGCGAGTTCGACGATCGCGGCATCGCCGCCGGTGCCCACCGCGTCAAGCAGCGTGATGGAGTTGCGTTCGATTCGATGGATGCCTCCGAGCGCCTCGAGCATCGAGCGCAGATCCTCGATGGGGAATCCCGGATTCCCGAGTCTTCCCGGATGAAGGGTCGCCTCCGGATCCAGTCGGGAGAAGAGGCGGTCGAGGCGACCCGCCTCCGCGTCCGCGACGAATCGCCGGGTCGCCGAGGAAGCGGCCTCCGCCGGGGTCTCCACCACGAGGCCGAGGCCGAGCCCGAGCAGCGCGAGTCCCGCGAGGACGCCGGCCGCCAGCAGCGGCCGCCGATCGTCGCGCTGGATCGCGATCCACGCGATCGTCGCCGCAAGCAGCAGGATGGCGATCGAGAAGGGCCATGGATTCTCGAGAACCCACCGGGAGAAGAGACTTTCGCGGAGGTCATCGGGCACGATGGGATTCCCGTGATTCAAGGTAAGCTCGACCGGCACGCCTTTCGGCAAGCGTATCCACTGGAGCGGAGGTCGCGACGATCATGATTCCGTCCCTCGAGTCGGACGAGCCTCTGGTCGGACCGAAGTCCGCGAAGACCCTGGAGGTTAACCTCGGGGCGCTCGGTTCCCTGAATCACGTCGCCTGCGCCGCGATTCGAGCCGCCGCGGACCGCGACATCGAGATCGAGACCGCCGAGGACGGCCGGCTCACCGGCACGTGGGACGGACGCCGGCTCGCCAGCGCCCGTCGGCCCGCCGCGGAGACGACGCGACTGGTGGAGGAGGTCGACCTCTCGGAACATGCATGCATCGCGATCATCGGTTTCGGTCTCGGTGATCACGTCGCGGCGTTCGTCCGTCGCCTCCGCGGCACCGGGGTGGTGGTGGTGCTGGAGACCGACGCGGCCCTGCTGCGAGCGGTGTTCTCCCGGCTCGATCTCTCGGCCTGGCTCGCGGACGAGCGTCTGATCCTGCGTGTCGATCCCGACGATTCGGTCGGACTCGCCGCGAGCCTCGCCGGCGCGCACTCGCTGATGATGATCGGAACGCGGATCGTCGAACATCCGGCGAGTCGCACCCGCATCGGGGACGCCACCGGTCGATTCTCCCGCACCCTGGTCGATCTCGCCGCCACCGCCCGAACCTCGACGACCACCCTGTTGGCGCAGAGCGGGACCACGATCGAGAACCAGTTGTCGAATCTCGACCACTACGCGCTCGGATCCGGCATCGAGGATCTCGCGGGGGTCGCCCGGGGCCGACTCGGGGTGGTGGTCAGCGCGGGCCCCAGCCTTCGTCGAAATCTCCGGGTCCTCGCCCGTCCGGGCGTCCGGGACCGATGTGCGATCGTGGCGACCCAGACCACGCTCCGACCGCTCCTCGATGCGGGGATCGCACCGCACTTCGTGACGGCCCTCGACTATCACGTCATCTCCAGCCGGTTCTACGAGGGTCTCGATCCCGCGTCCCTCGAAGACACCGAGCTGGTCATCGATTCCCGGGTGAACCGGGCGGTGACCGAAGCGTGGCCCGGCCGGATCCGCTGCATCCCGTCGATCCAGCTCGACGAGTTCCTCGGGCCGCTCGCCCGGGGCGGCGACCGTTTGCAGGCGTCGACGACCGTGGCGCACCTCGCCTACACCTTCGCTCGACATCTCGGCTGCGATCCGGTGGCGCTCATCGGCCAGGATCTCGGGTTCACCGACGGGCTCTACTACGCGCCGGGCACGGCGATTCACGAGGTCTGGCTTCCCGAACTGAATTCGTTCAACACCGTCGAGACCCTGGAGTGGGAGCGGATCGTCCGGCACCGCAACCACCTCTCCGAACGGCACGACGTCAACGGGCGACGAATCTTCACCGACGCCCAGATGCTCAACTACCTGCAGTCCTTCGAGGTCCGCTTCGCGGAGGACGTCCGCAGCGGACTCCGGATCGTCGACGCGACCGAGGGCGGCGTCCGAAAGCGGAACACCGAGGTCCGCTCGCTCGCGGAGACGATCGACACCCATGCGGGGCGCGAGACCTCCGCGATCCACTTCCCGAGGGCGACCCCCGCCGAGGCGGGTGATCGTCACGCGGTGCTCGATCGGCTCGGTCTGGTCCGGTCCGAACTGGACGAGATCGCCGAGGCGAGCGAAAGCACCCTCGAGATCCTCGAACGAATGTTCGAGGTCCAGTCCGACCCGGTGGAAATGGAGCGTCTCTTCCAACGACTTGAAGCGCCGCGGGCGACGGTCAGACGGCATGCGGCCAGTCGACGGCTCACCGACTGGTTCAATCAGCTCGCGACCTTCCAGCGACTGCGGGCCGATCGCCGGATCCGACTCGCCGACGATCTGGGGCCGCTCGATCGCCAGCGGGCGGAACTGGAGCGCGACGTCGTGAACGTCCGGTGGACACGGGACGCCTGCCGGATGCTGGGCGATCTTCTACGGTCGACCCGCCGACTGGTGACCGACGGCGTGTTCGAGTCGCGGCTCGATGATTCGGAAGGCTTGGCGGAAACGATGGGGGCGTTCGTCGCCCCGGTCCATGCACCGAAGGTCGTCGCGGTGGTGTCGATCGATCCGGATCGGGGAGGCCTCGGCGTGGATCGCGGGCTCGCCGCGAATCTCGGTGGCAGGTCGATCCTGCAGCGAACGCTGGAGCGAATCGACGCGGCGATCGGTCTCTCGGCCATCGCGATCCTCGTTCCGGAGGGATTCGACCTCGAGTCCGCGATCGACCGCACCAGAATCGATCATCCGATCCACGTGCACGATTGTGGTGCGAGGGTCTTCGGCCCCGAACATGAAGCCATCCGCGTGGCCCGCGCGGTCGCGCCCACGTCCTGGCGCGGCGGAATCCACGGCATGACGTCGTTCGACGAGGTCTTCGCGCCCGGTCCGACCGCCGCGGTGCTCGCAACGCTCGAAGCCGATGCGGCGCTGCTGGTCGGAGCCGACTGGCCGTTCGTCGCGGTCGACGAACCGGGCGGGCTCGACGAGATCCTCCGTCGGCATCGGAAGCGTCCCAACGCGACGTGGATCTTCGGACAAGGGCCTCCGGGACGGACCGCGATGGTGCTCGACCGTGCGGCGGTGGAGATCATGCGACGCAATCGCTGTCGCGTCGGCACCATCGGATACCAGCTCGCGTACCGACCCGAGATGCCGGAGGGCGATCCGATCGCGGGTGAATCCTGCGTCCACGCCGAGCCCGCGGTTCGAAGCGCAATCGCCCGATTCGCGGTCGACACGCCGCGGGAGCTCAAGCGGATCGAAAGGGCGATCGGCCCGATGCTCCTCGGCGACGCCCGGCCGGGTTCGCGGGAGATCGCGATCCGACTCGAACACCGGGCCCGCAGCGGCCCGCTGTCGACGCCGCGATTCCTCCGGGTGGAATTGAACACCGGCCGGACCGGTCGGCGGATCGGAACGCCCGACGCGATGGAGGCGGAGCGGGCGCCGATGGAGGAATCGATGTTCCGGAGGATCGTCGAACCACTCGGGGACGCGGGCGACACCGTGCTCTTCCTCGACGGTGCCGGCGATCCGCTGCTGCATCCTCGATTCGACGACTTCATCGAGATCGCGATGGATGCCGGCGTCCGAGTCGTCTCGATCCGCACGGATCTCGCGGGTGATCCCCGCGTGGTCGACCGCCTGCTCGCCACCCGGGTCGGGGTGGTGGAAGTCGATCTCGACGCGGAGACGGCGGAGACCTATCGGCTGGTGCACGGTTCGGCTCGATTCGAGGAGGTCATCGGAAATCTGGAGCGTTTGATCGCGGGCCGGCGCCGCTTCGACGGCGGCACGCCCGCGACGCTTCCNGCGGAGCTCGCGTTCGCGCTCCCGTGGATCGTTCCACGGTTCGAGCGGCGAGTGGAGAACATCGACGAACTTCCCGAGTTCTTCGAGCGATGGCGACGTCGACTCGGAGTCGCGGTGATCGACGGTCCGGCTCGGTGGCCGGTCGCCACCGGCGCGAACGTCGATCCACTCAGCCCCACCTGGCCGCCGCCTCGTCATGATGAGATGGTGAATTCGGTGAGAATGACCGTGCTCGCCGACGGATCGGTTCCCATCGCGGAGACCGATCTCGCGGGACTCACCAGCGTCGGTCGCGTGGGGGAACGATCGCTTCAGGAACTCTGGCAGGAACTGGTGCAGCGTCGCCGTGATCGATTCGAAGGCCGACGCGATGAACCGCTGGACCTCTCGCCCCTCCGTCCCTGACTCCGGACGAATCACGACCATGAACCAGACCCAGCCACAGAACGAATCGCCCGTCGCCACCGCGGTGGTGATCGGTCGCGCGGGCAGCAAGGGACTTCCTCGGAAGCACGTCAGACTCGTCGACGGGGTGCCGATGATCGCGCGAAGCGTCGGTCACGCGCTCGCCGCCCGTCGGGTCGGGCGGGTCCTGTGTTCCACCGACGGCGAGGCGATCGCGAGCGTCGCGGCCGCGGTGGGCGCCGAAGTGCTCGTGCGACCTGCGGCGCTCGCGAGTGATCACGCCACCGTCGATGCCGGCGTCCGGCATGCGATCGAGGCGTCCGGCGACGATGCGGAAGTGATCGTCATCCTCTACGGGAGCATTCCCATCCGACCCGACGGGCTGATCGACCGTGCCGTGGCGCGACTGATCGACACCGGTGCGGACAGCGTGCAGAGTTACTCGCCGGTCGGGAAGCATCATCCGTACTGGACCTGCCGACTCGACGACGACGGGCGGATCGCCGCGTGGCAGGACAACGACGTGTTTCGTCGCCAGGATCTGCCGCCCGCCTTCATTCCCGACGGCGGCGTCATCGCCGTTCGTCGCGCTTCGCTCTTTCGAGTCGATCCGGAGCATCCGCATGCCTTTCTCGGTACGGACCGCCGAGGCGTTCTCAACGAACTCGGCACGGTGATCGACGTCGACGACGAGATCGATCTGCTGGTCGCCGAGGCGATCCTCGAACGACGGAGACGGGCCGACGACGCTTCGGTCCGCGCGGGAGCCGAAGCGTGAGGACCACGGATGTGCGCATCGGCGGGCGATCGCTCGATGAGGACGCACCCACCTACGTCATCGCCGAGATCGGGGTGAACCATGACGGTCGTCTGGATCGAGCGCTGGAACTCGTGGACGCCGCGGCCGACGCGGGCGCGGACGCGGTGAAGTTCCAGTGGTTCGAGGCGGCACTGCTGGTGGGGGATCCGGAGGCCGTCGCGGACTACCAGCGTCGGGCGAAGATCACGAATCAACATGAAATGCTCCGGACGCTGGAGCTCGACCGGGAGGATCTGGCCCGTCTGGTCGACGCGTCGCACCGTCGGGGACTGCACGCGGTGGTCACCGTCTTCAGCGAGGCCCTGGTTCCGATCGCGGCGGACCTCGCGTGGGACGCGTGGAAGACGGCGTCCCCGGATCTGGTCCATCGTCCGCTGCTCGACCGGCTCGCGGCGGACGGCCGGCCGATGCTCGTTTCGACCGGGGCCTCGGAACTCTCGGAGGTCACCCGGGCGGACGACTGGCTCGGCACCGCTTCGGCGGCGTTCCTGCACTGCGTCAGCGCCTACCCGACGCCCGAATCGTCGGCGGCACTCGGGGCGATCGGGAGCATCGCGGCCGCGACGGGACGTCCGACGGGGTACAGCGACCACACCGGGGAAGTCACCACCGGCGGTCTGGCGGTCGCGGCGGGGGCGGTGCTGCTGGAGAAGCATCTGACCTGGAACCGAAACGCCGAGGGCCCCGACCACGCGGCGAGTCTGGATCCCGCCGGTTTCGCCGAATACGTCGATTTCGTCCGGCGGGCCCGCGGCGCGATCGGTGACGGGACGAAACGATCGAATCCGATCGAGGCGGACGTCCGGCGGGTCGCCCGCCAGTCCCTCCGGGCGACGCGTTCCCTGCCGTCGGGGACGCGGCTCGCGGCCGCCGACATCGCGGTGAAGCGTCCCGGTGACGGAATCGAACCGTGGCGACTGCGGGAAATCCTCGGGCGTGAACTCCAGGTTCCCCTCGAACCCGATGCACCGATCCGCGATGGAGACCTCCGATGAGTCGCCGGGTCGCGGTGGTCACCGGTTCCCGCGCGGACTTCGGTCTGTTGCGTTCGACGATGGACGCGATCGCCGACTCGCCCGAGCTCGAACTGCGGGTGGTCGCGGCGGGCGCGCACCTGCTCCCACCGGATGAGACCATCGACGAGGTCCGTACGCACTTCCACGTCGACGCGGTGGTGGAGATGCAGCGCGCCGGGCGAAGCGGACGCATGGCCGACGCGACGGCCACGGGCCGTGGCGTCGTGGGATTCACCGCGGCGTTCGACCGACTGGATCCGGACGTCGTCCTCGTCCTCGGAGACCGGATCGAGGCTTTCGCGGCCGCGGCCAGCGCAGGCATCGGAGGAAGCATGGTGGCGCACGTCCACGGTGGCGACCGTGCCGAGGGGGTGGCGGACGAATCGATGCGGCACGCGATCACCAAGTTGTCGCACCTTCACTTTCCGGCGACCCCGACGAGCGGCGAACGGATCCGGGGACTCGGCGAGCCGGCGGATTCGGTGCATGTCGTCGGGAGTCCCGCCGCGGACGGCGTCGACACGATGCCGCCGCTCGACGACGACATGTTCGATCGACTCGGCCGACCCGGCGTGGCGATTCTTCACCACGGTTCGGGCCTGTCCGAAGCGTCTGAACGAGCGTGGATCGACGCGGCGATCGAGGCGAGCCAGCGACACGGGCCGGTCGTGGTCCTGCGCCCCAACCGGGATCCCGGCAGCGACGTCGTGGAGCAGGCGGGCTTGGCGGCCGCGACGCGAACCGGTGTCGTCCGGGCGGGGCATCTTCCGCGATCGGTGTTCATCGGTCTGCTCCGTCGCGTGCAGGTACTCGTGGGCAACTCCAGCGCGGGCCTCATCGAGGCGCCGGTGATCGGATGTCCGACCGTGAATCTCGGCCCTCGCCAGTCGGGACGCGAGCGTCCGGGATCGGTGATCGACGTCGATCGAGCGGGCGTGGAGGAGATCGTCCACGCCATCGACGTCGCGATCCGTCACGACGGACCGAACGAGCATCCGTACGGCGAGGGGGGTGCCGGGCGTCGGATCGCGGCGGTGCTCGCCGGGCTCGAAGCCTCGGGAACCCCGCGCAAGCGGAACACCTTCTGAACCCGACCGACGGGGAAAGCCTGTCGATGATTCCGCCGCCGGCGATCCGCGGCGATGATCCCGGGCAGGAGCGAGCCCGACATGAACGACCAGAAGACGACCGGATCCCGTGGCGGCGACGTCCAGCTTCCCTTGCGCATCGAAACGCCCGACGACTGGGCGAGGAGGGCGCTTCAGGAGACCGGTCAGCTCCTGAACGACCACGCCCACCTCGAGAAGAAGGCGGCGCAGAATGCATTGGAACTGCTGCATCGCTGGCCGGAACCGACGCCCCCGGACAACTGGGTGGTCGCGATGACCGCGGTGGCCCGTGACGAGGTGGAACATCTCGCCCTCGTGGTGCGGTTGCTGTCGCGGCGCGGAGGACGACTGACCAAGTCGCATTCCAACCGCTACGCGGCCGCCCTTCGAGGCCTCGTTCGCGGTGCCGGTCTGGAGGAGACGATCGATCGTCTGATGATCTCGGCCCTCATCGAGGCTCGGTCCTGCGAGCGATTCGAGATCCTGGCGCGGATCGCGGAGGACGAGCCGCTCGCGAAGATCTACCGCGGACTCTGGGCGAGCGAGCGGGGGCATTATCTGTCCTTCATCGATCTCGCCCGTCAGGTCGCGGCCCTCGAGGGTCCCCAGGTGGTCGAACGCGTCGAATCGCGTTGGGACGAGATGCTCGATGCGGAGGCGACGATCATCCAGGCCCAGACGCCCGGCCCGCGGATGCACGCGTGGGTCGAATGAAGGTGTTCTCGGTCCTCCGGAACGGGTTCCATCGGTTCCAGACCGAACAGTCGGATCGGGCCCGCGCGGCTCGGACGGCTTCCGGCTCCTCCGGCGAATGAGGACCGCCTTCGGGTCCGATGCTCCCAGCAGGGGAGTGGGCCAGGCCCATCCAATTCGAGGGGATTTGGGCGCCTCGTCGTCCACGGAGAGCGTGACCATGGACCATGGACAGGCCGGCCAAGAGGGTGGCATCGCGCTCGACGCGGTTCGCAACATCAGCCACATCGCGACCCTTCCCGAAGTCACGGTGAAGATCATCGAACTGGTGGAAGACCCCGCGTCGAGCGCCCGCGATCTTCACGCGATGATCTCGACCGATCCCGCGTTGACCGCCCGGATGCTCAAGGTCGTGAACTCCGCGTTCTACGGACTGCCCAGACAGATCGCCTCGATCAATCGCGCGGTCTCGCTGCTCGGGCTCAACGCCGTCAAGAACATCGCGGTCGCGGCCAGCCTCGCGAAGCTCTTTCGCGGTGGCGACATCGGGCCCGAATTCAACGCTCACGAACTCTGGCTCCATTCCTGCGTGACCGCCAGCACCGCGCGGATCATCGCGCAGGGCAATCGCCGGAACGCGGTCGACGAGGCCTTCCTCGCCGGTCTCGTCCACGACGTCGGCATTCTCGTGGAACTTCAGCACGATCGCGCGCGGTTCGCGGAAGCGATCGCCCTGGCGTCCGCCGGTCGCGACCTGCGGGAGTGCGAGCGGGAGGTCCTCGGTGAGGATCACGAGACGTTCGGTTCGGCGCTCTGCGAACACTGGAAGTTCCCATCGAGTCTGGTCTGGGTCGCGGGGCATCACCATGATCCCACCGCCGTTCCCCTGGCGAATCGAGACCTTCCGATGATCGTGCACGTGGCGGATCGGATCGCGGCGGAGATCGCCGGCGGATTCTCGCTGGATCTTCGGGAGGGTGGAATCTCGCCCGAGGCGCTCGACCATCTGGGGATCGACCAGGTCACGCTGGAGCGAATCCGGGTCGAGGCGAGCGTCGCGGCCCGGGACGGTGGAGAACTGCTCGCCGCCGCCTGAGCCGGCGATTGGTTCGCGTCCATCCCTCGACGGGGGATATCATTCCGGGATGACCGCGTATCGCGTCAATTTCGGAAAGCCCGTGGCGCTGTTCCCGCTCCCGGGAGTCAGTCTGCTTCCGCACGGCGCCCAGCCACTCCACATCTTCGAACCCCGGTATCGCCAGATGATCGAAAGCTGCCTCGAATCGGGGAACGGCGATCTCGATCGTGCGGATCCGATCGCGATGGCGGTCGTCGACGGGCGACGCGGCGCAGAGGTCGAGGAGATCTCCCTTCGCGAGGCGGTGTGCGTGGGGAGGATCGCCCGGGTCGAGCAACTCTCGAACGGCCGATTCAACATCCTGCTTCACGGACTGTGCCGGGCTCGGATCGAAGAACTCGATCCGCCGGACGACGATCGACTCCACCTCCGGGGATGGCTCCGTCCCATCGAGCCGGAGACGAACGATGCGCCGCCGATGCCCGAGGCGAGAAGACTGATCCGGCGGCTCCTCGGCAACGAACGGCTGCGTCGACTCGCCGCGGCGGGCATTGCGGTCGAATGGCTCGACCGGGACGACCTTCCGACCAGCGTGGTGCTCGATCTCATCGGTTTCGCCGTGGTGAAGGACGAGGCGATCCGGTATCGACTGCTCGAACAGGGCGATTCGCGACGACGCGCGGAGACGGTGGCCGGCGAGCTGCAGATGCTCGATCGCCTGGTCTCGCAGGTCGACCGGCAGCATTTCGCCGACTGGCCCAAGGGCCTGAGCTGGAACTGATTCCGCCGGTTCAGCGGCGCGGGTCGGGGGCGGCGTCCAGTCTTTCGTTCCACTGCTCGATGAGATCGGCGTGCACGGCACGCAGCGGCGCGGCGTCACCTTCGATGACGATCGATCGCACGGTCTCGTCCGGTTCGATCGCCAGCACCACCTCCATGCCCTCGACCACCTCCCCGAAGACCGGGTACTTGAAGGTGAATCGTTCGGACTGGGGTTTCGTGGTCACGAAGAACTCGTTGGGGCGGACCATCGCGGTGGCTTCGTCCCCCAGACGCGACATCGCGACGAGGCCGCCTCGGTCGAATCGGAGATCGGCCGCGAATTCCGGCGCGATGGTGTAGCCCGGCGTGAAGCGGAGGCCGTCGTCGTTGTAGGGATTCCCGACCTGCCGGATCACCCGGGAGTGCCGGTAGAAATCGAGACCGTCGAAGAAGCCGCGGTCGACGAGGTTGACGAAGTTCGCGCAGCTCACCGGTGCGCGGTCGGTCCGCAGCACGAAGCGAAAGACGCCGCGGTCGGTCTCGACCCGGGCGAAGATCGGACCCTGATCCTCGAGCGTCAACGCCGAGCGCGGCGCGGTGGGCGCCGGCGAATTCGATTCATCCCCGGCCGATCCGCAGGCCGCGAGCAGGCATGCGACGAACAACAAGGCGAGGGCGGGCGTCGCGGAAGAACGGCGTGGGGCGGACGGAGCGGGGCGATGTGGCATGCGGAGGTTCTTTCGGTGGGTTCGCGACCTGCGATTCGAACGTTCCTCAGGATAGGACCTGCGGCGGAGGCCACACGAATGGGCCAGCCGTCAGATCGATTCCTTCGGGTTCTCCGCCTTCGCCCGCGACCGGCATTCACGAGTCCGTCGTGGCTTCTGCCGCTGGCGTCATCGCGGCTGGTCCGATCCGCGACCGCGGCGGATCCCGAGTCGGACGGCCCGCGCCGACCGGACGAGGCGGCCTTGATCGGAATCTTCAAGGGGACCGTCGAGGTCACCGCCTCGGACGCGAAGATCGATGGGGCGAAACGCCTCGACCGGGTGCTCGCGTCCGGGGCGGTCGACCACGTCCAGTACGCGGACCATGGTCGGTGTTCCGAGTGAGTCGGCGAATCACAGGAACGTCGCGGCGATGGTGTTCTACAAGCAGGACACGCGTCTCGCCTTCGCAATCGCGGGCCCGTCGGAAGGCAAGTCCGAAAGCGAGTCCGAGGGCTGAATCAGCGGTTCATGATTCGAGCAGCGCGCCGGGCGAAGCGCGGACCACCCGGGTCGCGGGGCGACGCTCGAAGCGCGAGGCGAAGTCGGCGACGATCGCATTCCGATTCGCCTCCAGGGTCTCGGTGGTCACGAGGACGAGGGCGCTGCCGCCGAATCCACCGCCGGTGAGACGGGCCCCCAGACAACCAGATTCCCGGCGTCGCTCGGCGATCTCCACGATGTGATCGATCTCGGGAATCGAGACTTCGAAGCGGTCCCGGAGGGAGTGGTGTCCGTCGATGAGGAGCCGCCCGGCGGTCTCGAGGTCGCCGATCTCGAGGGCCGCGACCATCGCGTCCACGCGACGGTTCTCTTCGACGACGTGCGAGGCGCGTCGTCGATCCGTCGCGTCGAGCGCCGCCGCCGCGATGTCGTCGTTCGTCGCATCCCGCAGTGATCCACCGAGCGCCGCTTCCGCACGCTCGCATGCGGCGCGTCGTTCCGCGTAACCGCCGTCGCGAAGCCGATGGGTGATACCGCTGTCCACCAGCAGGACCAGGGCCCGGTCCTCGGACGGCATCGGCACCGGTCGCCAGGTCACCGATCGACAGTCGATCCGCAGGGCCTCTTCGGCGCGACCCGCCGCGGAGACCAGCATGTCCATGATTCCGCACGGGGTTCCCACGAATTCATGCTCGGCCTGCATCGCGAGGCGGGCGATCGTCGCGGGGTCCGAGACGCCGCCGGTGAACCCGGCCCACGCGGTGGCGAAGGCGACCTCGATCGCGGCGCTCGAGGAGAGGCCGCCGCCCGACGGGACGTCACTGGTGACCAGGGCCCGGATCGGGGTTTCGGATCCGCCCGCGGCATGCAACACCCCGAGCAGATGGTTTGCGAATCGACGGGTCGATTCGGTCTCCGGACGTCGGGGCGGCGGTCCGAGATGGATCATCTCCGTGTCGAGATCCGGAGCGCAGAGGGTGGTCCGGTCGTCCTCGGACGGTCCGAGTGCGACGGCGGCCCGGGCGTCGATCGCGAAGGGGAGCACCAGTCCACCGGTGTAGTCGACGTGTTCGCCGATCAGGTTCACACGACCCGGGGCGGACGCGACGATCGCCGGTGGGACCCCGAATCGCCGGGTGAACAGCGATCGGGCGCGGTCCGCCGCAGAGGTCGTGATCATCGGTCGAATCCGGATTCGGCGTCGGGGTCGGGGTCGATGTCGAGATTCCGTTCGTCGAGTCGGATGCCGAGCTCGAGCAGGGCGTCACGCAGCCGGTCGCGACTCCAGCGGTCGCGTCGGTCGAACGAGGCGTTCACCGCCCGATGCCCTTCGACCCGCCGCTCCACGTCCGCGCCGAGTCCTGCGAACGGGCGGACCAGGCGATCGAATTCCTGGCGCCGTTCCAACACCGCGTCGAGCAGTTCGATCTCGTCCCGGATCGCGTCGATGTCGTCCTCGATGGTGGGATCCGCTCCGAGATCCACGAGGGGCACCGCGTCGGAGACGTGCCGGTACCGAGACGCGAGCGAGCGGTCCGCTTGTTTCGCCGCGGCCACGCCCAGCCGATTCAGACGTTCCGCGGTCGCGGCGATGAGGTTCTCGACGTCGGTTCTTCCGCGTTCGTCGAGTTCGTCGGACGCGAGAACCTCCCGGATCAATCGCTCCAGTCGGAGATCCTCGACGAACAACGCGGGATGCGCGAGTTCGTGGTGGCTGCGGACGATCTCGAGATGGGTGAGCGGGGGCACGCGGAACCCGAGTGCTCCGATCATCTCGGCATTGATGTTCCGGCGTGGAATCTCCGTGGCGACGAGCGCCTCTTCATACGCGGCCAGTTCCCGATCGGCTCGATCCCGTTCCACACCGGTCAGCAACCGGCGCCATTCCGGTCCCAGATCGATCCTCGTTGCCGCTTGCATCCGTTCGATCGCTTCGTTCCGGGACCATCGCGCCACCAGGGCCGCGTCGAGTTCGGCTTCCCACTCATCGAGCACGGGGAGCACGCCCTCGAGAATCTCCGGATCGACCGCGACGGTGGTGATGAGTTCCAGTGGTTCGATGGAGGTCCCGGGAAGTCGATCCGGAAGACCGAGCAGCTCGCGTCGTCGCCGGCGCCGTTCCCGACGCGTGGATGCGATGGGATCGATCTTCGATTTGTCGGCCCGATCGGCGGCGAGCAGGCGGCCGAACAACGCCTCGTCCGCGACGTCGGCGGCGCGGAACGCATCCGCCCTCGCCTGAAGGAGAAGAAGCAGTTCGGGGGTGTGGCGCGTGCGGACGTCGCCCTGCTGTCGATCGATCGAGAAGCAGACCGGCCATCGCTCGCGGACGATCTGAACCGGTCCTTCCAGGATCGGGCGCCAGGCGAGTTCATAGGCCGCGAGCGCGTCGACGATCGCCGCGTCGTCCTCGATCTCCAGATCACGGGCGATCGCCCGCACGGACGGGGGATCGATCGGGGCGGGTTCGTACATCCTGCGGAGCGCCTGCTCCCGCAGTGACCGTTCGGCCGCGGAGATCTGGGCGTCGGCGGGTCGGCCCACGAACGTCATGATCGAGAGCAGCAGGCCGAGAAAGAGCGTCGCGTCGCGGATTCGCATCGGAAACTCCAACTCCGGGAGGCGGACTCGGACCGCCTCGAAGACGGAGGATGGCGGATTCAGTCCTGAAGATCGTATCGGTCGATCCAGTCGAGGTCCGGTTCGTATCCGACCGCGACCAGCGCGTCACCGGCGAGATCATTGAATCGTCGTGCGGCCGACGGCCCGAAGTGGTTCACCCAGTCACCGGCCACACCCTTCCTGATGAAGGAATCGCGATCCTCGTCGCCCGCGCTGCGGCCGCCGGTCTGCCTCGCCATGGAGTACTTCTCGACGGTCTGCCGAACCACCCATTCGTCGGGCCGGTTTCCGGTGATGGCTTCGATCGATCCGCCCAGCGTGCCTTCGGTGTCCGCGACGAGTTCCTCGTAACTGAGGTACGTGATTCCGGCCCGACCTCGTCCGCCGTCGTGCCACTGCATGACGTGATCTCGCCAGTTGCTTCGCGCGTCGCGGGGGTTCTTGAATTCATGTTCGATGAACGGCCCGAGGTTCCGTCGAGTATCTTCGGGGTCGTAGCCGGCGCCGAAGATCCGGTCGTAGGTCGGGCCGAAGCGGCGGAGGACCGTGGGGTTTCCCGCCTTGATCTCGCGCATCCGGTGGAAATAGAACGAGACCATCACATCGCGTCCGTCCCGACGCAGGTACCAGGCCTTCTCGAGGCCGGGGGTCCACTGCCAGTGATTGTGGAGCACGCATGCGCAGCCGATCGGGAAGATGTTGTGCTCGGGATAGGGGATCTGGAGCACTTCCGAGGCCATCTTGCCGAACCACGTGCCGCCCGCCTTCGGGTACTCGCAGTCCAGATGGAGGTTCAGCGTCCGTCCGTACCGAGCCGCGATCACCCGATTGATTCGATTCGACGCGGACCGCATCGCGACCACGAATCGGTTCTGCACCGGAGCGAATCCCATCCTCGCGTTGCGTCGTGGCGTGTCCGTGGGCATGCGGTCCATCATAGTTGCGTCGGTCCCCTGCGTCGCGAGTCGTGGTCGGCGAAGCCGATGTGACGATGCTGGTACGCTTCCGCCGGTCCTTCGTACCGGTCTCTGGAGTACGTGATGCGCGGAATCGTGGTCTTCGATCTCGACGGAACGCTCGCTCGAACCAGCGAGGTCGACGACGCCTGCTGGCTCGAGGCGGCTTCGGACGTCCTCGGGCTCGATTCGATGGAGACCGACTGGAGCCGCTACCCGCACTCCACGGACGAGGCGATCGCGTTGGAACTCATCCGGACCCGCACCGACCTCGCGCCGACCGACGAGAACGTCCACCGGGTCCGCGACGCCTTCGCCGAACGGATCGACGCGGCGAGTCGACGACGACCGGAGTGGTTTCGCCCGGTGCCGGGAGCGCCGGCGATCTTCGAGGCGATGCGTTCGGCGGGTTGGGCGGTCGCGATCGCGACCGGAGGTTGGCGGCGCACCGCGCGGCTGAAGCTGGAGGCGGCGGGGGTCCCGTACGAGGACGTTCCGGCGGCGCACGCCGATGACGCCCATCCCCGCGAGCAGATCATCGAGACCGCGATGACGCGGGCGAGGGCGGCGACGGGCGAAACGTTCGAACGAGGCGTTTACGTGGGTGACGGTCGATGGGACGTGCTCGCGACGGATCGAATGGGACTCGGATTCGTCGGAATCGCCGCGGGGGACCGGGCCGATCTGCTTCGATCCATCGGCGCGGAGACGGTCCTGCCCGACTATCTGGACTTTTCCGCGTTTCTGGAGGCGGTGGAGCGTCTCGCCACGTCCCTGACGCCGTGAGGCGTCGAGTCCGGCGAGCCGGCTCGAACCGGAGCAAGTATCTTCATGCCTCCCCGACGTCGCGTTCATCCGCGGTTCGTCCGCCGAAGCCCCCATTCCGGAGTCGACCATGCTTGGAGCCACCCTTCTGATCCCGATCCTGATGCTGGTCGGGGTCATCCTGCTCGTCGTGATCTTCCTGATCGGCTACTACAACGCCCTCCAGCGGAAGAAGCTCGCGGCGGAGAATTCGTGGAGCGACATCGACGTCCAGCTGAAGCGTCGTCACGATCTGATCCCCAACCTCGTGGGGGCGGTCAAGGGTTACGCCTCCCACGAATCGAACACGTTCGAAGCGGTGACGCAGGCCCGCGCCGCGGCCACCAGCGCCTCCTCCGTCTCCGAGCAGTCCGGGGCGGAGAACATGCTCACCCAGGCGCTCGGGAAGCTCATGGTCGTCGCGGAGGCGTATCCGGAACTCAAGGCGAACACGAACTTCCTGCAGCTGCAGGAGGAACTCACCAGCACCGAGAACAAGATCGGATTCGCCCGCCAACACTACAACCGGACGGTCAGCACCTTCAACGAGGCCACCAAGACCTTCCCCTCCAACGTGGTCGCCGGAATGTTCGGATTCTCCGAGCTCGACTTCTTCGAACTCGACGCCGACGAGGCCGCGGCGGTGAAGAAGGTGCCGAAGGTGGAGTTCTGATCACCGCGGTGCCGACCAGATCGTTTCCGATCGTCGCCCGTTCGACGGGAGGTCCCAGGTGGAGGTGATCCTGATCGTCGCGATCGCCGCCGTCGCGGTGTGCGGCCTCGTGTTCGCCCATCTCCAGGCGAAGAAGCGTCGGGAGGCGCTCGCGGCGCTGGCCCGTACGCGGGGGCTGGCATTCGATCCCTCGGCCGACGCCTCGCACGACGTCCGATTCGCCCGGTTCGCGATGTTCAGGAAGGGCCGTTCGCGGGTCGCCTACAACACGATCAGCGGAACGCTCGACCTGGGAGGCCGTTCGCTCGCGGTTCGCACCGGCGACTTCCGCTACAAGGAGCGTCGTGGGGCGGGCAAGAATCGACGAACGGTCACCATTCGGTTGAGCTACCTGATCGCGTGGAATCCGTTCGGCTCCGTTCCCGAGACCATCGTCCGCCGCGAAGGCGTGTTCGATCGCCTCAAGGGCATGCTGGGTTTCGACGACATCGACTTCGAAAGCGTCGAGTTCAGTCGCCGGTTCCACGTCTCGAGCGAGGACAAGCGCTTCGCCTACGATCTCGTCGATCCCCGGATGATGGAGTTCCTGCTTCGCACGGCGCCGCCCGCGTTCGAGTTGGAAGGGGATCTGATCTGTGTCTCCGACGGACGCGGATGCTGGGATCCGGAGTCCTTCGACCGACGCCTGGACTGGTGCGGCACCTTCTTCGACGCCTGGCCGGATCATCTGGTCAGAACGCTTGCCGACGAGTCGGCCTGATCGCCCCCGCCGAAAGGATCCGGGACATGCTCCTGACCATTCTGATACCCGTCTTGTCCCTGCTCCTGCCGCTCATCTGGGGGGTGATCATCTTCAACCGGCTGGCGTCGGTCCGGCAGCACCTCCTCGAGAGCTGGTCCGACGTCGATGTGGAGTTGAAGCGTCGTTACGACCTGATTCCCAACCTCGTCGCGACCGTCAAGGGCTATGCGGCCCACGAGCGGGAGACGCTCGAGCGGGTGATCGAGCTTCGGAACCAGGCCCGCGAGAACGTCGGCCGCCCGGACCGTCAGAGCGGCGACGAGCAGGCGATGGTCGTGGGGGTGGATCGGCTGCTCGCGGTCGCCGAGGCCTATCCGGAACTCAAGGCCGACGCGGGATTTCGCGAACTCCAGTCGGAACTGGCCAACACCGAGGACCGGATCGCCGCCGGCCGGCGGTTCTACAACGCCAACGTCCGCGAGATGAACCAGCTCTGCACCACGATCCCCTCGAACATCGTGGCGGGCTTCTGCGGATTCGAGACCCGGGGATTCTTCGAGCCCGATCCGGCCGAGCGGGCCCCGGTGACCACGGACTTCGGCGACTGACGGCCGGGCCCGGAGTCGGCCCGGTCCGGGCTCCGACTGGCGTCGGAGCGACCGAACGTCGATGATGAGGGCATGGCAAGAGAGCGCATCGTTTCCGGAGAGTCACAGGCCGAGGAGCCGGTGACCACCACCGATGCCGCGGTGCCGACACCCGTGGTCCGGCCCAGGTCGATCGCGGAGTACGTCGGCCAGGCGGCGCTGATCGAGCGACTCACGATCGCGATCGAGGCGGTGAAGGAGCGGAAGGAGGCGATGGAGCACGTGCTGCTGCACGGCCCGCCCGGACTCGGGAAGACCACCCTCGCCCACGTGATCGCCAACGAGATGGGCACGACGGCCTGGGTGACCAGCGGGCCCGCCCTCAACAAGGCGGCGGATCTGGTCGGCACCCTCACCAAGCTCGGCGAAGGTGACGTCCTCTTCATCGACGAGATCCACCGACTCCCCCCCGCGGTCGAGGAGTACATCTATCCCGCGATGGAGGACTTCAAGGTCGACTTCACCGTCGACAGCGGAATGCACGCGAAGGTGATCACCCTCACCCTCAAGCCCTTCACGCTGATCGGTGCGACCACGCGTGCGGGGATGCTGACCCAGCCGTTGCGAGCCCGGTTCGGCATCACCCATCACCTCGAGTACTACCCGGTCGCCGATCTGGTCGAGATCCTCCACCGGGCGGTGGGGCGGATGGGGATCGAATCGGTGGAGGCCAGTGGCTTCGACGCGATCGCGACCCGCAGCCGCGGAACGCCGCGGGTCGCGCTCCGCCTGCTTCGGCGGGTCCGGGACTTCGCGCAGGTCCGCGGTACCGGCCGGATCGACGCCCCGGCGGTGACTTCGGCGCTCGAACTCGAAGGGGTCGATGAGCTCGGGCTCGATGAGATCGACCGCAAGTATCTGGGCGTGCTCGCCGACGTCTACGAGGGCGGACCGGCCGGGCTCGAGGCGATCGCCGCCACGATGGGTGGTGATGCGGGCACGCTGGAGGACGTGGTGGAGCCGTATCTCCTGCAGATCGGATTCCTGTCTCGCACGCCGCGCGGACGCAAGCTCACCGCGGCGGGTGCGGCACACCTACGGCGATGACGACGAACCGGGTCTCCGCCTGCGGGGACGGATCATCTTCGTCGATCAATACGCAGGGAAGCCGATGCCCGGGGTCTGGGGGACCGCGAGTCGGATACCGAAGGTCGTCTCGTCGCGGATCAGGTTGTAGCCGACGGTGAACCTGAAGTCGAAGTCCGGTGTCCTGCGGACGATCGACGCGGTCGCGGATCGGAACTCATCGCGCTTCAGGTCGTACTGCGGCGCCAGCGCGAGCTGGTAGCGACGGCCCACCCGGTATCGCAGGCCGACCTGCAGGATCTCGTCGAGCGTCGCGGCGAGATACCGGTACTCGATGTAGGAGCTGGTGTCCGGTGCATGACTCATCTGGATTCCGACCGATCCCCGGAGGATGCCGTCGATGGTGCGGAACTCCGGTGAGGATTCGCCGTTCGTCAGGTCGACGACCTCGCGGGGATCCCAGGCGAAGAGTCCGGAGCCCGCGAGGGCGAGCGAACTGCTGAGCTGCCACACCCCGCTCGCGTAGCCGTGCGTTCCCCACTGGCTGAGTTCCGGTTCCCACGAGAAGAACTGTGGATAGGGGGACTGGGCCCAGGCGTAGGCGTTGTAGCCGCCGCCCGGTCGGATCAGATCGTCGCGTTGGAAGTCGTCGGCGCCGTCGTTGAAGACGGCGCCGTAGTTCACCGCCAGCAGGTCGACCGACTCGCGGTTGCCGGGGCCGCCGCGTTGCGTCTGGAGGGTGTGCCGCGCGCCGATCTGGGCCACGGTTCCCCCGGTCGCGCCTTCGATCCGCTGGTCGTAGAGCGGGAACGCACCGTCGGGAAGACTGTCCCAGCCCCACCAGAGCGTGGTGTTCGGTTCGATGATGTGGCGGAGCCGGTGGACGTCGAAGAAATCACTGCGGGCGGTGTTGTCGACCTCGACGAACTTCGTGCTCGCCCGGGCGCCGCCGCCGAGCATCACCCGGTAGTCGTCGAGATCCTCGTCGATCCCGGACATCATCCGGTACTCGTCCCAGTTGCCGTCGAGGTATCCCGTGAATCGTCCGAACACGAACGGCGAGACGTTCCAGCCGTCGCCGGAGATCGGGAGTGCGAACTCCTGGCGGGTGTGGAATCGCTGCACGACGTCGTCGTTGTATCCCGCGCCCTCGTAGAGCGAGGCGACCGATGCGGAGGCGTCGGTGGTGGCGAAGTTCTCCGGATCGACCCCGAGGCTCGCCGCGGAGCCCGCGGTGGGGGAGAGTCGCATGCTCGAGAACCCGTAGGCGCTCGACCAGGTGACGGTCTCGAGGATGTCGTCGCCCTCCCGGTCGTAGAGGATCTCCGGCAGCTTCTCGACCTGGTACGGCTGGCTGGCGATCAGCCAACCGTTGGAGAGAAAGTCGTTGATCTTCGTCTTGGCGAGCACGGAGAGGGAGGTGTTGTCCGGGCTGTAGTCGAGGTAGAGACTGTTTTCGTATTCCCGACGGCTGTCGTATTCACGTTCCCGCCAGGAGGTCGCCCAGGTCTGGTCGGAGAGATAGGAGAGCTGGGCTTCGAGGAAGAGATCCGCGGAGAGGACCGCGCGATACTCGCCGACCGCCTGTCCCCGGAGGCCCTCCGCGATGTCGACGTTCTCGCCGGCGGCGGTTCGATCCGTGCCGCCGAAGTCGTAGAGACCGTAGAGATCGAGCGCGCCGTTCCCGCTCNCCCCGCCGATGCCGGAGAGATCGAGGTCGAGCCCCACCGCGGGCCCGCGATCGAAGAATCCGTCGATGAGGAGATCCGCGGCGACCCAGTCCGGCTCGGCGATTCCCAGCATGCGGAAGAGGTCCCAGGTCGTGCCCACCTCGAAGCCCTTGTCCTTCTCGAAGCCGGACCGGACGCCCTTGAGCGGCGGCTCGTCCGCGGTGCCTTCGAAGCCGGGCCAGTAGAAGAACGGGATCCCGCCCGCGTTCATGGTGAGTCCGTCACCCTTGACCCAGGTGGTGGTGCGGCCTGCGGCGTCCGGGCGTTCGGTGACCGTGACCCGCTCGAGGCCGATCGAGAGGTGGGGGGTGAAGAATTCGCTGGTGGAGATCGTCGCCCGGTCCGCGGTCCACTGGTCGGTCGACAGCTGTCGCATCTCCTCGGCCCGGGCGTACACCGGAAGATTTCGTCCGCGGCGGGAGTAGGTCCGCAGCACGGCGTCCATGATCGTCGCCCGGTTTCTCGGAAGGTCGTAGTAGATGCTGGACCCGCGCATCGTGTATTCGCCGTCACTCGCGCGGACCGCGCCTTCGAGGAAGATCCCGGTGATCGATTCGGCTTCGACGGTCGCGGTCCCCTCCCGAAGGCCGCGGATGGTGCCGGGCACCAGGAACACCACGCCTCGGTCCGAGACCAGGGAGAGCCTTCGCAGCGCCTCGCCGGTGTTGGTTCCGTCGTAGTCGATGACCACCGAACCCAGGACGATGATCGCGTCGCGATCCTCGTCCACCACCACCTCGTCGGCGTTGAAGGAGACGAGGCCGCGGGGGTCGAAGATGGGAAGATCACCGCCGCCCTGAACGGGAAGTTCGATTTCCGTGGGATCGAGCCGGTTCGAGGCCGGGATCTCGCGGACGATCCGCCCGCCGGGTTTCAGGATCGGTTTGGGAGCGCCCGGCGGGATCTGGACGTCCAGTCGTGTTCCGAGCTTCGGGAGCGGGGCCGCCGCCAGCGTCCGCAGGTATCCGGCGAGTCGTTGCTCACCGCGGACCACGGACGCGTTTCGGACCGGCCCGTCTTCGAGCAGGATGGTCCGCAACGCGACCTTGCCGTCGATCGTCGCGGTCACCAGCACGTCGCGGCCGCTGGCACCGAGACCGGCCCGCCGCGTCGGTTCGGAGACCTCCGGGAACCAGAACGCGGCCTGGGTCACGAGGCCATCCTTCGTGGGAAGTCGATTGATCCAGACCAGGGCGAGATCCGCGCGGAAGGCATAGGTCCCGAGCACGATCTCGACGTCGCCCTGGAGGACGAGCCGCTGGGTGTCGTCGACGCTCCAGTTGGTGGCCTTCTTCGCGTCGATCTCGAGGTCGTGCTGGACCGGGAGGATCGGGAGGACGAAACCCCCGAGGCTCGAGCCGTCGATCGCGACCCGGCGGGTGTCGGGGCCGAGATCGTCGTCCCGATCGATCACCGGTGACCCGGACGCGGAGGCGGATCCGGCGAGCAGGCTCGCGAAGGCGACCGCGGCGATGGAAAGCGGAGCGTTCATCTGTCGGAGATGCTACCGATCACGGCGGCATCCGGCTCGATCCGCATCAGACGCGGTAGCCGATCATGCCGGGTTCCGTGGCCGTGAACTCCTTGAGGAGGGTCATGATCGCGATTCCCACGAACGTGAAGACCGCCATGATCACCGTGGCCTGCCACATGCCGAATCCGGCGAACCACGCGACACCGTAGACGCCGTGCCACATCGCGCCGTACCGGCGGAGTTTCTCCGCTGCGAGCGTGCCGCGGACGGGCCCGACCTTCCGCCACGCGACGGCGGCGAATCCCACCATCGCGAGTATCGGCCAGATCACCACGGTGGCGGTTCGACCATCGGGAAGCACGCCTCCGTCGGGGTCCCGATTCATCGCGATGGCGAACAGGACGACGGACCAGAAGATCCATCCCAGAACGATTCCGAGCCCCCCGAGGGGCGTCAGGCGGGGTCGCTTGCCTTCGAGGATGTGGCCGAGGATCGAAATGGCGAGGACGTGGGAGAACACCAGCCAGACCGGTAGAAGAAAGGCGAGCTCATGGTTCGGCACGAGCATGTGGGCGACATGGACCAGGCCCGCGACGATCACGCCGACCGCGGGAAGGTGCTTGCCCGCCGCGTTGTAGAAGAGGGCAGCGGTGGCGGCGATGACCGCGAGGACGAGGCCGCCGGTTCCGAATGGAATGGCCGCCGCGATGGCGGCGAGCAGGGCGCCGATGGCGATGACCACGGCCTGGCCGGCTCTGATCCGTCCGGCGGGGAGCGGGCGATCCGGACTGAAGGCGGTGTCGTGGCGGACGTCGAGGAGGTCGTTCAGCGTGGTGGCGAAGGCGAACAGCCCGATCGAAAGCACCGCGGCCACCACGAGCGCGACGACGAGAGGGATGTCGTTGACCGGAAGCAGGGCGTATCGAGGATCCGCCCGCGTGTAGAGCACCACGAACCAGACGTCGGCGATCGCGCCGAAGACCAGGGAGAGCCTCGTGAGCTGGAAGGCGGTCAGGAGCTTCGCGGCAAGCCTCGGCATCGCGGTCGATGCTACCGATCGAGGCGGGTTCACGTACGATGGAGCGTCCGGAAGCGATTTCCGGCCGCTCTTGCACCGTGATCCCAGGAATCGTCTCGATGACCCGTTCCGACACCATCAGCGTTGACGCCGCCGGTCTCCGGATCGCGGTCCTCGTGAGTCGCTATCACACCGAGATCACCGACGCGCTGGAGAAGGGGGCTCGAGCGGCCTTCGCGGCCGCCGGCGGGGATCCCGCGATGCTCGAGGTCTTCGACAGTCCCGGCGCCTTCGAACTCGCCGGACTCGCCTCGGTCGCGCTGGAGACCGGCCGATTCGACGCGGTGGTCTGTCTCGGGTGCGTGATCCGCGGGGAGACCAGCCACGACGCGTGGATCAACGGAGCGGTCGCGCACGAACTCGCCGCGTCTTCGGCCCGTCATGGTCGCCCCGCGGCCTTCGGGGTGATCACCTGCAACGACCTCGATCAGGCCCGGGCCCGAGCGGGTGGTGATCGGGGCGACAAGGGCACCGAGTCGATGCGCGCCGCCATCGCCGCGGTTCGAACCGCGGGTTCGATTCGATCGGGAGGAGGCGCATGAAATACGATCGTGAAGCCCGTCGGTGCGCCCTTCAGGCGATGTATCAGTTCGACGCGAGCGGCCTGGACGATCTCGACGCGGTTCGAGAGACGCTCGACGGCTCGGGCGTTTCGGAGGCCGCGCGGGAGAAGGGTTTCGCACTCGCCACGCTCGCGTGGGAGTTCCGGGACGAGAGCGACGAGATCATCCTGGGGCTGTCGCCCGACTGGCCGATCAACCGCCAGCCGATGGTCGATCGCAACCTGCTCCGCCTCGCCTTCTATGAGATCCGCCGAGGTGGCACGCCTCCTCGCGCCGCGATCAACGAAGCGGTGGAGCTCGCGAAGGAGTTCGGTGGTGAGAAGTCGCCGGGCTTCGTGAATGCGCTGCTCGACAAGGTGATGCGGGAGGAGACGCCGTGAAGTTCTTCCGGAAGACGATCGACGCGGTCCGGCAGGGGCTCGCGAGGACCGCGACGGTCCTCGGCGGCGGCCTTCGCTCGCTGCTTGCGGGTCGCCGCCTCGACGACGACGTGATCGACGAGATCGAGGCGGCGCTCATCGGTGCCGACGTCGGGGTCCGGGCGGCCACGGAGATCGTCGGCGAACTCCGAACCGCGGTCCGATCCGGTGAACTGGAACGCGGCGAGGACGCGATCGAATTCCTGAAGGATCGCCTCAAGCGTCGGTGGGACGATGCGCCGATCGACATCGCGGTCGCGGAACCCGGTCCGACCGTGGTCCTGGTGGTGGGCGTGAACGGCGTGGGGAAGACCACCAGCGTGGCGAAGATCGCACACACCCTCCGCCAGGAGGGACGAAGCGTGGTGCTTGCCGCCGCGGACACCTTTCGCGCCGGCGCGGTGGAGCAGCTGGCGACCTGGGCCGACCGACTCGGGGTCGATCTCGTCCGCGGGACCGCGGGCGCGGACCCGGCGGCGGTGGTGTTCGACGCCGTCGATGCCGCACTCGCTCGAAAGGCCGACGTCCTGCTCGTCGACACCGCGGGACGCCTCCACGTCGAGGCGAATCTGATGCGGCAACTCGTGAAGATCCGGGAGGTGATCGAACGCAAGATCCCCGGTGCACCCCACGAGGTCCTGCTCGTGCTGGATGCGACGAGCGGGCAGAATGGGCTTCAGCAGGCCGCGGTCTTCGGGGAGGCCGTCGGGGTGACGGGCATCTTCCTCGCGAAGCTGGACGGAACGGCCCGGGGCGGCATCGTGGTCGCGATTCGCGATACGCTCGAGGTCCCGGTCAAGCTGGTGGGGGTCGGGGAGCGGGTCGAGGACGTACAGCCCTTCGACGCGAACGGCTTCATCGACGCGATGTTCGAGTCCACGGCCGAATCCGCGGCAAAACGCTGATTTCAAGGCCTGGAGCCCGCTTCGGGGCCCTGCCGCGGGGTGAGCGTTCGAATCCAAGGATCGGGGCGAGGCGAAGCATCTCAGTGGATTACCGCTGGAACCCGCGGGTCGAGGGCCGGTATCCTCGACATCGTCAGCATCCGAAAGGTGGCCGATGCTTCCGTTCTTCGCCGATCGCAAAAGACTTGCCGCATCCGGACCCCGTGGTCTTCGACCGGGCTTCACGCTCGTGGAGACCCTGGTGGTGCTCGGAATCATCACGCTGCTGGTTGGAATCACCATCCCGACCCTCCGGGTCATGCGGGAGGAGGCCAGATCCACGGAGTGTCGGACCACGCTCCGGGAACTGGGACTGGCCCTCACCGCGTATCGCGCGAACATGGGTGATCGGATTCCGGCGTGTGAGCCGCTCCCCGCGGTGGTGGGTGAAGGCGAGACCGAGGGCGGACTGCCCGAGGTGCTCGAGGGATACATCGATCGCGACTGCACCTGCTGGGTCTGCGGCGCGGACGCGGATCCGGAGAGCACTTCCACCGGGACGAGCTACCTCTACGTCCCCGGTCTGCTGCGGTACGCACCGCAGGTCCAGATCGCGGTCGGGCAGGCCCTGATTCCGTATCTCGAGAGTGGTCAGTGGGATCCGGCCCAGCTGGAGCGGATCCGCCGAGACCTCGAATCCCGGGAGTTGATGGGGATCTTCGATCATGAAGCGGGTCGCCGTCTGCCGATTCTGATGGACAGTCAGGACCGGCATCCCGTCGGCGATCTGGTTCCTCGCAATGCACTGTTCAACGACGGCAGCGTCGCGCAGATGCGCGAGACCTTCGCCGAGATGGAGGACGACGGGTGAACGCGATCACCAGTGCCATCGACGATCTCCACGACCGTTTCCTCGAATTCGTCGACGGGCGGGAACGCAGCCTTGCGATCACCACCGGTGGCGGGCTGCTTGCGGTGATTCTCCTGATCGCGGTCGGAATGTGGTGGAACGCCCAGTGGCGACCGCCGCCGAGCATCTTCGACTCCCCGGTGGACGACGTCCTCGGCTACCTCGCGCTCGACGACTTCAACGCCATGAGCGTCGAGGAGCGGATGCGGTATCTGGGTGAGTTCGCCGTCCGGTTCCAGGGCATGGCCCAGGAGGAGTCGGCATCCATGGCGGCGTTCCTCGCAGGCCTGACCGGTCCGACCCGCGAACAGATGCGTCAGAACGCACGCACCCTCGCGAAGGACGTGCTGCTCGACGGTGCCGAAGGCTACTTCGCGGTGGCCACGGAGGACCGCGGGGCCTATCTCGACGAGTGGATGGCGGGTTGGCAGCGGGCCGCGGAGGAGATGATGGGCCGGGATTCGGGCAAGGATGACGCGGCGCGGGCCGACGAGATTCGCGCCGACGCCCGCCGCGACCTGACGCGGGAACGGGATCCCCGACGGATGCCCGGTTTCGACGGCCGCGATGCGGAGCGGTTCATGGGTTTCTGGCAGAGCGACATCGAAGTCGCGAGCACGCCGAGGGAACAGGGCCAGATCATCCGCTTCCTCGATGATCTCCGGGGCCACCTCGCGAAGCCGCCCGGGGCATGACGAATCCAGAGGAGCCGCTGCCCGCGGTCGATGCCGCACCCGGTATCGCCTCGGTGGTCGCCGCGGGTGGTCGTGCGGTGGTGGTGGCGCCGCCGGGAACGGGAAAGAGCACCGCGCTGCCCTCCGCCCTGCTCGACCGGCTTCCGGGAAGGATCTTCGTGACCCAGCCTCGCCGGCTTGCCGCGCGGATGCTCGCTCGACGGGTCGCGTCGATTCGGAACGTCGAACTGGGTGAAGAGGTCGGATTCGCGACTCGAACCGAGCGACGTGAAGGCGGGCGTACCCGGCTCTGCTACCTCACCGAAGGTCTGCTGCTTCGTCGGATGCTCGGGGACCACGGCCCCGGCCCCGACGATCTCGTGATGCTCGACGAGTTTCACGAGCGATCGATCGATGCGGATCTGCTTTTCGGGATCCTGCGGGAGCGTCGGGCCCGGGTGCTCGTCTCCAGCGCGACGCTCGATGCCGCAAGCGTCGGGGAGGCGCTCAATGCCGAGGTCTTCACGATCGAGAGTCGGATCCATCCCGTCGAGGTCGACCATCGTCGCGCCCCGTCGGCCGATCCGGTGTGGGATCTCGCGGCGGAAGCGGTTCGAGAGACGCTCCTCGATCCTTCGGACGAGGGCGATCTGCTGGTGTTCATGCCCGGGCGTTTCGAGATCGATCGCACCATCGCCGCGTGTCGTCGATTCGCCGTGGGATGCGAGGTGCTTCCGCTTCACGGCGGACTGCCCGCGGCCGCACAGGATGCGGCGGTCTCCGGCCGCGGCCGACGGAAGGTCGTGGTCGCGACGAACATCGCGGAGACCTCGATCACGATCCCCCGGGTGACCACGGTGATCGACTCGGGAATCGCGCGGATCGCGCGGTTCGATCGGGAACGTGACCTGGATCGACTCGTCACCGAGCCGGTGTCGCGGGCGTCGGCGGTCCAGCGGGCGGGTCGGGCGGGTCGCGTGCGACCGGGTCGATGTCGCCGCCTCTACACGGAGTCCGAGTTTCTCCGGCGTGATCCGCACGAAGCGCCGGCGATCCGACGGGAGGATCTCGCCGGGCCGTTCCTCCGCCTTCGCGTCGCGGGCTTTGGTCCGGACGCCTTCCCATGGCTGGACCCACCCGATCCGCTCGCGGCGACGCACGCCGATGCGGTGCTGGAGTCGATCGGGGCGGTGCGCGACGGTGAGACGACCGAGGACGGACGGCGGATCGCCTCGCTGCCGGTTCCACCCCGGGTGGGCCGCTTCCTGCTCGATGCGGGACGTCGAGGCGGCGGGCGGCTCGCTGCCGCCTGTGCCGCGATCCTCGGAGAACGGGACGTCGCCCCGCGGGCCGCCGCCGCGTCGCTCGCGGGCGTCCTCGCCGGCGGCGATCCTCGAAGCGATCTCCTCGCACGCGCTCGGTTGATCCTCGGCGGCGACCGTCGCGGTCAGGGGATCGACTCCGGCGCGATGTCGGATGCGATCAACGCCGCGCGCCAGCTGGAGCGACTGGTGGGACGCGAACACGGAAACGCCGGTGGCGCGACCGCCGAGGTCGTGGCGATCGTGGAAGCCCTGATCGCCGCCTTCCCCGACCGGGTCGCGTATCGGCGTGACCGAACCCGGGACGAGTGCGTGCTCCCCGGCCGCCGGAACGTGGTGCTCGGACGGGGGAGCATCGTTCGTGGCGAAGGATTCCTGATCGCATCCTCCATCCGCGGCGCCCGGAACCGAGGTCGGGAGACGACCATCCTCGAACTCGCGACCGCGATCGACGAATCGCTCGTCGAGTCGGTGATGGGGTCGCGGTTCGGGGTCGAGGATCGATTCGCATTCGACGTCGANCACGGAAGAGTCGAACGCATCGAGGCGCGGACCTTCGACGGTCTGCGGATCGACGAGCGACGATTCGGCATCGGCGACACCGGGCGGGCGGCGGCGGCAGCCTGTCTTCTCGAGGCGATCGAGGAGGGGCAGNCCNCCATTCCGGGCTGGTCCGNGGACGTGGACGGCTTCATCGATCGAGTGGGTCGCGTCGCGGACTGGTTTCCCGACCGTGGCATCGTCGCCTTCGGGGTGGAGGACCTGCAGGTTCTTCGCGCGGAGATCGTGGGTCGGCGACATCGGATCGCGGATCTTCCGGGGCCGGCGCGGATTCTCGAGATCGTCCGATCGGCCCTGGACTGGCCGGATCTGCAGTTCGTCGATCGCATGGCGCCGACCCGGCTCCAGCTGCCACGCGGACGAACGATGCGAATCGACTGGCGGCGAGGTGAACCTCCGCGAGGATCGGCGCGGATCGGTGATCTGGTCGATCTCGAGCGGACACCGACGGTCGCCGGAGGTCGGGTTCCGATCGTGCTCGAGATTCTCGCACCGAATTCACGGCCGGTTCAGGTGACCGACGATCTCGGAGGATTCTGGACAAACACGTATCCGGAAATCCGGAAGGAACTTCGCCGCCGATATCCGCGCCATCCGTGGCCTTGAGCCCTCGACTCGATTCAAGAGGCACGATCCGGGGACCGCATCCGTTACAATTCAACACCCGTTTTCCGGTCCTGTGCGAGAAGCGAATCGATGCTCGACTTCCTCAAGTTCGGACGAAAAGACCCGAGTGAGCGGGGCCCCTCGAGGTCCAGGAGCTTCATCCGCGGCACGCCGGACGGCAACGTCACGGTGGTGAATCTCGAACGGACGGGCTGGGCGATCGATCCCGACGGTTCGGGCCGCGGGCCGCTCGAGATCCGCCCGGCATCCGGTGGCGAGGTCTTCGACGAGAAGGATCACGAGGATGCGCTTCGCGGCGGCTTTCTCCGGCTCGGCAAGGAGAGCACCGAGTGTCGACTGCTCCGTTCCGCGATCGATCGAAAGACCCCGGTGATCATGGTCTATCCCGGCGTGTCCCGGATGCGGGGGATCGCGAGCGAGCTGTTCGAGGAGTTCCTCAAGCGACGTCTGAAGGCGGAGAGCCGGGATCTCGACGCGATCAAGATCTACGCGGCGCCGGTCCGCGCGACGGCCCGCCGCTTCGTACGGAAGTTCCGCGGACTCGGTGCTGAACAGGTGGTCTGCAACCTGAGCGGTGAAGCGTTCAAGTACCTCCACCTCTACAAGGTGGACAAGGACGTCACGGTCGATGCGCTCGATCCTGAATGGCCGATCGTCTCGGAGTCCGACGAGCAGCGATATGCAACCCTCGCGGAACAGTCGATCCGGGGGATGGACGTCGAGTACTTCGATCGACTGCGGCAGGGGATCGCGGCCGGGACCCTGCTGCTCATCCTGCCCGAGCTTCGCATGCAACGGATGGCGGTTCTGGGCGCTGCCGGACGGCTGCTTCTCAACGCGCCGGGGGGCGAGATCGACCTTGGGTCGGGGAATGCGATGCATCTCTACCGGCACCGTCCCGACCGCCGGGCGTGAATTTGCATAAGCCCCTTGTTTAAAGGCGTTTACGCGCGAAGATTTGATCCGGAAGGGCGGTCTCGCTACACTCTGGGGATGCCAACGAAAAAGACGCGTCGCGGTGGCGGCGAACCCTCGGGGAAGCAGCCTTCGGGCAGCACCACTCCCTCCGACCGGACGTCGGGGGACGACGGGGCCAAGATGGCCGATACCGCTTCAGCAACGCCGAAAGCCAAGGCCAGGACGTCGAAGACCACGACCAGGAAGATCACCGTCAAGAAGACCACGATGAAGGAGATCGTGGCTGCCGGTGCGTCGCCGCCGAAGTCATCGGGCAAGAAGCCGATCGCCACGAAGTCCCCGGCCACGAAGTCCGCGGCCACGAAGTCCCCGGCCACAAAGTCCCCGGCCACGAAGTCCCCGGCCACAAAGTCCGCGGCCACGAAGTCCTCGGCCAAGAAGTCCCCGGGCAAGAAGTCCCCGGGCAAGAAGTCCCCGGGCAAGAAGTCCCCGGGCAAGAAGTCCCCGGGCAA